>CAZPVB010000128.1:0-11647 GCA_964589855.1 uncultured Bacteroidales bacterium | reverse complement strand
ATTATATTAATCTTAAAAAATAATTTATTGAGATTTCTGTGTGAATAAAATTTCAATGCAGAAAGCATTGGTATGCCTGAATGTTTAATGGAATTGACTTCTATTGGAATGCAAGGAAGTTTATATCTGAAAAAACAAAATACGAGTAGCAACCAAAAATAGAGATAATATAATCTGCACATTTTTATATATCTATGATTTGAGGGTAAGGTGGGATATCGGAAAGGTATTCAACTTTTTTCTGTTCATGATTGATGAAACAGCAATAGTGTGTAATACCATTGGTAAGTATGATGTAAGGAGTTTTGAATGCAAAATTATAACGAACTGCCTGCTCGAAAGTTTCCTGGGTAATATTTACCTGTGTTGATTTCACTTCTATGATCATTACAGGTCTTAACTGCCGGTTGTATATTACTGCATCGGCTCTTTTTTTTAATTCATTGTATCTCAATGGCGTTTCTACTGCGATAAGGCCTTTGGGATATCCAAACGCGTTGCACAACCAGCTAAGAAACTGTTGTCTGACCCACTCCTCTGGTGTCAGGGCAACGTATTGCTTTCTGAAAGGATCAAAAATATATTTCTTTTCTCCTCTTTGCTCAATTTTAGCCTGGTAATAGGGTATTTGAAGATCTTCCATTGATGATTGGTTTCTGTTGCTGGATTATATGTTGCTTAAAGGATAAGCAATGATTTGGATCACAGATTTTTGCTTGCCTCCTTCAAAATTGAAAAGAACTGTTGAACGGATTCGGTGTCAGTTTCAAGTGCTTTTTTAAGGGTACCTTCAAAGGCAACTTTCCCCTGGTCAAGGTAAACGATCTTATCTGCAATGCGCAGAATGCTTGATACTTCATGGGTAACCATCACCACCGTCATTCCCAGTTTATTTTTCAGGTTCAAAATCAGTTTATCCAGTGATTCCAGTGAAATGGGATCGAGCCCGGCACCGGGTTCATCAAAAAACAAAACCGGAGGATCAAGGGCAATGCTTCGTGCCAGCGCGGCTCTTTTGAGCATACCACCACTCAGCTCGGCAGGGAATTTGTCATAGGCATCTGAAAGATTGACCAAACTAAGCTTCATGTTCACCAATTCCCGGATTAGATCATCAGAAAGATCGCTATGTTGAACCAGCGGCAATGACACGTTCTCTCCTACAGTCATAGAGTTGAGCAATGCACCGTTCTGATAAAAAACGCCCATTTGCCTGTACATTTTATTTTGCTCCTTTTCGGTTAGTTCTGCTATGTTTTTTCCCATTAAAATAATTTCCCCCTCTTTTACAGGATATAAACCCAGTATATGCTTGAGTACAGTAGATTTCCCACATCCGCTTGGTCCCAGAATAACAGTGATCTCTTCCTTGAATACATCAAAGGTTATATCTTTCAAGACCTGCAAATTTCCAAAAGAGGCTTTGAGATTTTTTACTTCTATGGTTTTTTCTTTTTGCATACTGATGTGGTGAGGTGTCCTTTCAGGTTTTATTTTCAATAAAAAAGCAATCCTAAAATACTGTCGGCAACAATTACCAGCGATATAGAAACAACAACCGCGGTAGTAGTAACTTTTCCGACACCCTCGGCGCCGCGTACTACTCTGAAACCATAAAAACTACCGGTAAGCACAATCAGGGCAGCATATACCTGGCTTTTCACAAATCCGGTAAGCAGATCTTTGTTATTCATAACTTCATCCATTCGGTTGATGAAGACTTCAAAGGTTATATCAAGATAAAAATAGCCTGCTACGGCACCGCCTGCAATGCCAGATACATTGGCCAGGATAATCAGAAATGGCATGGTAAACAAACCAGCGTATATCTTGGGTACTACCACAAACCTTACGGGATTTAGTCCCATGGTTTGCAGGGCATCCAGTTCGGAGGTTACTTTCATGGTGGCTATTTCGGCTGCAATAGCTGAACCACTTCTCCCGGCAACCAGCACGGCAGTGATGAGTGGCCCCATTTGGCTCATAATGGCAATAACCGTTAAATCTACAATGTATATATTCGCTCCGAAATTGCTGAGCTGCTGCGAGGATTGCAATGCCATGACCAAGCCAATGATGAATGACATAAAAACAACAATGAGTACCGCATTGGCACCTATAAGTATAGATTGGTTTACAAATTCACCCTTTCTGGCGGATTTTTTGTTGAATAATCCTAAAAAACTCCAGTAAAATACATCGGCTGCCAGGGTTAGATAACTATACAAATAATCCGAAAAAAAATCGATTACATTTCCCCCTGTTTTTTCTACCCACCCTGGCTGTGCAGATTCATCTGTTTTGGGTGCAGGTTGCTTGCTGAAAAGTTTTATTTTTTCATTGATCTCTTCTGCGGCACCTTCGGTTCTTATGTTAATTCCCTCTGTTTTTAATCGGTCCTGCAACTGTTGCAAGGTAATTACACCTGCACTATCAATATTTTTTAATTTTTTCAGATTAATATTAATAGAATCTGCTTTGGTTTTTTTAATCTCCTTCCAAACCTTCTGAGATACAAATCCGCTGTTCTCAAGCATGAGGTTGCCTGATAAATAAAGCGTATTGTTTTCGAAACGATACGTGTTATTTTTATCTCTGAGGGTAAAAGATTTTTCTTTATCGGGCATTGATCAGCGATTTTTATTATCAGATAGTTCAAACCATCCTTTTTGAGCAAAATAATGCAATTCCTCAAAAAACATGTCATTGATAGCGCTGGCAAAAAGATTCAGGTCTCTTTTAGAGAGTAGTCTTGTGTTTTGGGCTGTATGGGTGGTAATCACCTCTTTACTTTCTGTATCGATGAGTTTAAAATCGACATGCAGATAAGCCAAAAAATCTTTTTTTTCTTCTCTGACCTCTATGTTGTATACAAAAGTAGATATTTGAAAATCGGGAGATGTTGTCCAATATCTGTTCGCTGTCAATTCAAATAATGGGTTTCTTTGGTAATAATCCAGTAAGTATTGGGTCAGGGCTTTATCCAGCCGCACCGCCCATTGGTTGTTTACAAAATAACGAAGTTGATGTGTTTTTTCTCTGATGGCTATCTGATGTGTTTGCAAAGCAGGATAAATCTCCACATCTTTTATTTCAGCTGAATATGGCAGGATACTTAAGCTGTCAGAAAATTCTCTTTCAGTTGGAAATTCAAGTGTCATGTATTTTTCTACTGCCGATTTTCCCGAACGACAGGTTGTGAATAACATGGGTATTACCAAGGCAAAGATGAAGTATCTTTTCATGTTGATGGAGTTTAATGCTTTTCAAAAAATCTTTTTTGTCAAATATAGGTGCTGGTTATTGCAACTTTCTGTCAGGTATACCTTTGGATCTTTCTCCCCGGATAAGTATAGAGGGGTTGGCATTTATTTTACCTGAAACTTCTTCCAGGTTTTCCAGTGTATTTTGCAGAAGAATAAGGTTTTCTGTGAGATTCTCACTACCTTTTTCAATGTCATTATCCAGTCTTACCAATATTTGTTGGGTTTGCTTTGTTGTTTCGGCAAGGTTTTCTATCAATCCACTAAGGTTACTTTCTTTTAGTGTGGCCGATATATCTCTTAAATTGCCCAAAACAATTCCCAGCGTATCACTTTGCATCAGTGAGTTGAATTTGGTAGATGCTTGTTCAAATTCTTTTGCAGTAACTTCAAAACTTTTGGTGATCTGGTTGCTTTGTTCAACGGTTTCCTGCAGTTGGGTGCGGTTTTCCTGTATTACTTCATCTATAAGGTTGAAGGAGGAAATGGCATTATCTGAGAATTCGGAAACACTCTCAATTGCGGATGATACCTTATTCATGTTTTCTGGTTGTGTAAAATCAATTAAGTTGTTGAGCACTTCCTCTACCTTAAAGGCAATGACTTCAGCTCGTCCGCTGATATCTTCCACCAGCGAGGTTCCCTGTGAAATAAATTTACCTTCTTCCATAAACTCTGCATCATTGCTTCCTCCACGTATTTCAATGGTTTTTAATCCGGTAATACCCATGGAAACAATATCGGCGGTTGCATCTGTTTTTACAGGTGTTCCTTCTCGCAATGATAGTTCTATGATGATCCGGTTCACATTGTCGGGATCGATAAAAATATCGGCAATAGTTCCCACGTTTATCCCCATGTACTTTACCGGAGTACCTACTTCCAAACCACTTACTGATACGTTTTCATATCCAACATAATACGTATCAGTACTTTCAAAAAGCCTTTTGGCAGTAAAAAAACCAATGAGGATAAGAAGTAAGACAGAGCTCACCAGGATAAAAATTCCCAGTCGGACTTTTTTTGCTTTACTTGCCATAATAAATTAGTTTAAATGGTGAATCAGGCAAAACTTTGCTGGCATAACCAAAATTATGCATCTATATTGGCATACCGGGCATTTTTTTCAATAAACTCACGGCGGGGAGGAACCTCATCGCCCATGAGCATTGAAAAGGTTCTGTTGGCTTCGGCAGCATTTACGATGTCTACCAGTCTTAGTTTTCTGTATTCGGGATTCATGGTCGTATCCCATAATTGTTCAGCATTCATCTCACCCAAACCCTTGTATCTCTGAAAATGAATACCTGTTTCTTTTCCATCTTTTTTCATGCCGTTGATGATCTCTTTTCTTTCCTCATCCGACCAGGCATACACTTCTTCTTTCCCTTTTTTTACAAGGTAAAGGGGAGGAGTAGCAATGTAGACATATCCTTTTTCAATGAGTTCGCGCATGTATCTGAAAAAGAATGTAAGGATCAGGGTGGCAATGTGGCTGCCATCCACATCGGCATCTGTCATGATAATAATCTTGTGGTACCTGAGTTTTTCAATATTGAGTGCTTTGGAATCTTCATCGGTTCCTACATGCACGCCCAGTGCTGTAAACATAGTTTTAATTTCTTCGTTTTCGAAGATCTTATGGGGCATTGCTTTTTCCACATTCAATATTTTACCACGCAATGGAAGGATAGCTTGAAATTTTCTGTCGCGTCCCTGTTTGGCTGTACCGCCTGCAGAATCTCCCTCCACCAGGTATATTTCACATAATTCAGGATTTTTTTCTGAGCAATCTGAGAGTTTTCCGGGTAACCCTGTGCTGCTCAAAACGCTTTTGCGTTGTACCAGCTCGCGTGCTTTTCGGGCGGCATGCCTTGCAGTTGCGGCTAGTATTACTTTGTTTACGATGGTTTTGGCTTCTTTGGGATGCTCTTCCAGGTAATAGTTCAGCATTTCACTTACTGCCTGATCAACGGCACCTGATATTTCAGAGTTTCCCAGTTTGGTTTTGGTTTGTCCTTCAAACTGAGGTTCTGCAACTTTAACAGAGATAACTGCTGTCAGCCCTTCTCTGAAGTCATCGCCACTGATATCGAATTTTAGTTTAGAGAGCATGCCCGATTTTTCGGCATAACTCTTCAGTGTGCGGGTGAGTGCTCTTCTGAAACCTGCCATATGGGTGCCACCCTCAATGGTGTTGATGTTATTTACGTAAGATTGCACATTTTCAGCAAAAGAAGAGTTGTATTGCATGGCAACTTCCACGGGTACTCCCGACTTTTCGCCGTCCATGTAAATGGGTTCTTCTATGAGTTTTTCACGGGTATCGTCAAGGTACTGAACAAATTCTTTTAATCCTTCATCTGAGTAAAAGCTTTCCATTACGGGTTCACCACCATCTTCTGCAGTGGTTACCCTTTTATCGATGATGGTAAGTCGCACTCCTTTGTTCAGAAAAGAAAGTTCCTTTAGTCTGTTGGATAATATTTCATAACTGAAATCGATGACCGGAAATATGGAGTTGTCGGGTGTGAAGGTTACTTCGGTACCGGTACGATCGGTTACACCAATTTTTTTCACTTTATAAAGAGGTTTACCTTTACTGTACTCCTGCTGATATACTTTTCCGTCTCTTCTTACGGTTACTTTTAAATTGATTGCCAGTGCATTAACACAACTAACCCCAACACCATGCAGACCACCTGAAACTTTGTAAGTATCCTTGTTGAATTTACCTCCGGCGTGCAACACCGTCATAACCACTTCCAGTGCACTTCTTCCTTCTTTTTCGTGAATATCCACGGGTATTCCTCTACCATTATCGGCAATGGTTATCGAACCATCTTCGTTGATCATGGTATCGATCTGGTTGCAATAGCCTCCCATGGCTTCGTCAATGGAATTATCCACCACTTCATAAACAAGATGGTGAAGACCTTTGCTGGAGATGTCGCCAATATACATGGCGGGTCTTTTTCTTACTGCTTCAAGCCCTTCCAGTACCTGAATACTGGCGGCATCATAGTTCATCTGTTTGGCAGCATTTTTGTCAATTTTTTCGCTCATATTTTTAGTTTCTTAATAAGGTGCAAAGATACAATTTTAAATCCGTTTTATCTGATTTATCAACAGTTATACAGGTTTTTAAATTTATAAAAATGGTTCTTTTTTAAATTAGGTAAGGTGTTGTTTGTTAGTTGATTATGGGGTTATTTGTTGGTTTCTGTTATACAAGCCACATAACATTCTCAAATTTGACATTTTTTAAAAGGAATAGGATACACCACCGAGCACATTAAACCGTTGCGAGGGATAGTTGTACCAACGTTCCAGTGGTTGGTTCTGGACATTGTTCAGGTTTAAAAAGATGGAGAGTATTTTTGTATAGCGGTACTCAATGGCCAGGTTTCCATCCACATGAAATCCAGGGATCTCTTCGCGCCCGAAAGTACCATCGGCATTTTGAATTCTGGCATACACGGAATTGCGTGCAAAAGCATCGGCGGTAAGTATAATTTTATCCTGGATGTTGTATTTGGCGGATAAGTTCAGTTTTACAGTGGGTTCATGCCATGCCCAGTTTTCAGTTTCCGGGGTATATTCAAAATAGTCGGCTGCAAAGCGTAGTTTAAGTTTTTCACCCACGTTCGAAAATATTTCTGCCCTGAAATTAAATACCCTTACATCGTCATACAAGAGTGTAAACTTATTGTTGAGGGGTTCGGTAAAGTCGGTCACGAAAAACGGGTAATTGCTGATGTCTTTATTGGAAATTCCAATGTTATAATTGGCAAAAGAACTGATGGCACCCTTAAAACCTCCCCTGATCTCTGATTTTACATTCATATAGGGCATGGCCAGCGAAGTTTGGATAAACGGATTGGTTTCCCTTAGTTGTTGCAGGTTGTGTTTATCCAGTCCGCCGCTGAGTGAAGCATAGGCATATAAAACATTTTCAACCAAACTTACCTGTGCCCCTGCCAGCGGATAAAAGCGCATGTAACTGGCTGTATCTGCCTGTAGTGATGCATCTATTCCAACATAAAAATCAAAATCCTTATAGGTAGAGGATAAGCGTGGTGCGATTTTTACCAATCCGGTATTGGTGGTATCCAGTTCATGTTGGTTGTAAAAATAATTCAGATCCAGGTCAAGGTGAAACTTTTGTGTTTCGGCAAATCCCATGGGGTCTTCTCCCAGGCTTTTCTCCATAGATCCGGCAAGGCGTAGTCTTTGTTCTGCTGAATTGTATCTGTCGGCAAGATAGTAGTACTCCAGTCCCAGTTCATGATGTAGTTTTTCTTCATCCAGAAAATTGCTTTTCAGGGAAATGGCAGGTGAGAAGAACTGAAAAGTTTGCCTGATATCTTGTTTCGTCAGACTGTCAACCATCAGGGAAAGAACCGGGTCATTTTCAAGCTCGTCGGGTTTATATCCATAATAGTGCACCCTGTTGCTGTTGTAGTTCATATCTGCCTGCAGGGTATGATTCCTGAAAAACCTTTTACCAGTAAGATTGATTTCGTTGTCAATAAATCCACTGTGTGCATATTGATCGATGCCCCCGGCTGATGATAAATGTTTGAGGTGAGCACCATAAGCATGATATTTAGATCGGAGGGTGTTGTAAAATACTTCTGCGTAAGGGGTTGAATTGCTTCCCAATCCTGCTTTTACATGTCCTTTGTAAAGTTTTGCAAGTGGTTCGCCTTTCATGCGTGCCGCGTTGAGTGGTTCTACCTGAAACATTACGGGTATTTGTTTTGGGTTGATGTTGTAATCAAATACAATATCAACGGTCATGGTGTCTTCGATTTCCGGATTCAGGTTAAGTTTAAAGGCATCTGAAATACTGGGTTCGTAAGGGGCTACCACCTGTACTTCATCAAATTCCAGTTCCTGCGAATGGACGCTATTGATTTGTATAACACCGATTGCCATAACAAATGCTACCTGAAGTAAAGAAAAAAATGATGTTTTATGCATGGTTAGATTTTTTTATTTTGGATGTTGGGTCCTTTTTTCTAAAACTCAACTTCTAAAGTATCATTGGTATTTTGTTCGTTAAGGAGTGCCTCCTGTTGGTTGATTTGTTCCATTTTCCGAATGGCAATTTCTCTGAGTTCCTCACCTTGATAGTTGTCAATGATGCTTTGCAGGGTATGCTTTGCCTGAAAAATATTCTCAAGTTCCAGATAGTTGTCTGCTAACAGAATAAAGATTTTGGCAAGCCAATAATCATAAGAGGTGAGAGGATTGATAAAATCGAAAATTATTTTCTCGGTTTCGGTGTAGTTTCCTTTTCTGAATTCGATATAGGCAATATTGTACTTGGCTTCTGCGCTTAAAACATTTTCCGACATTTGATTGGTATTCTCAAAATACTCTTTTGCCATATCCAGGTTGTTTTTTTCAAGAGCACTACGGGCGATCATAAGGTTTGCTTCCTGCATGATCTCGTTGGAGACTTTATCGCTATCCAATACTTTATAGGCGATTTCGATGGTTTGGTCGGGGCGTTCGAGTTTGTTAAGTGAGCGCATTTGCCCGATTCTTGCTTCCAGGATGTTTGAGCGGTATTCGGCAATCTCTTCCAGAAGGGTATATTTTTCCAATGCTGTTTGATAGTTTTTCATTCCAAAATTGATTTGGGCCGAACGTAGCGCAGCATTTTCGGAGAATTTTGATTTGGGTCTTTCCAGTACCCGATCATATCCCACCAATGCCTGTTCCAATTCTTCAAGACGGTAGTCGCATTCTGCTTTGTAAAAATTGGCATTGAGAGAAAAGATTCCATCCGGGAATTTGTCAAGATAGTTTGCGAAACTTTTGGTCGCATTTTGGCAATCGCCCTGCATATATCTGTTTTCTGCTGCTGTGTAAGTGAGCGAATCCTGCTGTGCTACCGAAACATCAGCAAAACCGATGTCCTCTGAAAAAGCAATAAATTCGTCTACCCTGTCCATGGCAACATAAATATTGCGGATACTTGCCAGTGCTTCCTGCGATTCTAAAGAACCGGGATAATTTTCTACTACCTGTTTAAGCATCGCAAGCGCTCTTTCATCTTGCTGGTCATTGAAATAAATAAGTCCCGATTTGAGCATGGCACTTTTTACATAACTCGAATTGGGATAATTGTTGATGATTTCATTAAAGTACTTCAGGGCATTTCTGTTATCATCTTTAATAACATAAGTCCCAGCCAGTTCATATCGGGCATCGTCGGCAAAATTTGTGTTGGGGTAGTTATTGATTAGCGATAAAAGGGTTGTTATCTTTTGGTCAAAATCACCCGTAACCCCATAAACCAATCCTTTTTGAAATATGGCGTACTCATTATCCTGCCCTGCCAGATCTGCTGCCCGGTCGTAAAACTCTATGCTGGAAGAGTAGTTTTTGGTAACAAAATAGCTATCGGCAATTCTTAAATAAGCATCATTTCTATGTTTCAGTTGAATGCCTCTTTCAGCAATAAACTTGCGAAAAGCCGTGATGGCTTGCGGGTAGTTTTTGAGTTTAAACTGGGCATATCCAATGGTATAATTTGCCATATTGAATTCGGGCAACTGGAATGCACCTCTTGTGGTAAGGAACTGGTTTAATACTTCAACAGTTTCCATGTAGTTTTCCAGTCTGAAATGTGCTTCACCTTTCCAGAAAAGCGATTGGGCATTGATCGCACTATTGACTGCATGTTTTTCAGACTTATCAAAGTGCTCCACAGCACCTCTGAAATCGCCATTATTAAAAAGTTCTATACCCCTGAAAAAAGCAACACGCTGATAGGCAGATCGAAGATCAGGGGTGTTGAGGGTAATAGATTCCAAACTTGCAATGGCATCTTTGTAGTTTTTACCGGTAAGGTATAGGTCTATCAAATGCATATAGGCCTCTTCACGCCTGGGTGATTCGGGGTACAGCTCAATATATTTCTGAAAAGAAAGGATGGCTTCATTAAACGGATTGAGAGACAATTCGAAAGATAACTTGGCATAATTGAAAAGTGCATCCTCACTAATCTCTGGTATAAAATCCATTTGATGTGCCTGTTGGAATGCATTGCGGGCTGATCGCCTCTGATCGGTTTTTAAATAACTATCTGCCAAAATGTAAAGTGCATTTTGTGCGAGGGAATCTTTCTGATTGGTCGCTTTTTCCAGAAAATTCACCGATTCTTCAAACTGCCCGGTTTTATAATAGGCAAACCCAAGTTGATAATGGTCTTCTCTGGTTTTGTCGCCGGGTTTTGATTCCTGGTGATAGGTAAGCAGGAAGGGGATCGATTCTTCAAATTGATCTTTGTTGTAGTGTGCCTCACCAATCATTCGCGATATCTCTGCTGCCCTTTTGGTGTCTGATTTTTCAATCAGTGGGGTTGCATAAGCAATCAGTTCATCATACTTTTTTTGCAGAAAGTAAATATGGGTAATATAATAAGGTACTATAGGGCCAAAATTCTCATCCTCGTTAAGCCTCTGAAGGTAGATCAGTGCTGTTTCATAATTTTTTTCGGTGTAGGATATGTGCCCGTAATAATAGCTTGCCGAAGGATAGTAAATGGATGAAGGATTTTGTATACTAAAGAAATGTTGCTTTGCTTCCTCATAGTTTTCGTTTTGAAAATGGGCATATCCTGTTTTAAAGGTGAGTTCTTCTCTTTGTTCAGCATTCAGGTCATAGGTATCTACTTTTGCATACCACTGGATGGCTTCATCGAAATCATTGTTGCGGTATTGCAGATTTCCCATCTGAAAACTTGCCAAACCTTGCAGCGGGTGGGTGGTATGCTGGTTGATGAAGGTAACCAGGTGTTTTTCTGCATCGGGGTGAAACAGTTTTACAGCACATATGGCAACGTAATACTGGGAGGTGATGCTGATCTCAGATTCAGAGTTCTGTTTTTTATCGATGATCTGCTGAAAAAGTTCCTGGGCAGCACCAAACTTTTTTTTGTTGTAAAGTTCCAGCGCCATCCGGTATTCTGCATCAGGCGACATGTAAATGCTGGTTTTTTGTGCATTTACATACACAGACATGAGCATTAAAACAAAGATGAATAATGCTATTGATCTTTTTATCATAGAATGTATTTTTTGCGAATTTACGAAGAAAAAACCGATGTTGGATTCACCGTTTTTCAACAATTACAGTGGATTTATCAACATTTCGGATACAGTTTATCCATCTTGATTTTTCTCTGGTAAAAAATCATCTTCCCCTGCTTCATGCTTTTGGGGTACGATGATCTTTTTGTTTTGTTTTTGGCAATTGTTTTTCACTTTGATTTGTAAACCCGATTAATTTATCAAATTTCAAACGTAAAAAGGGGGGGAATATTGGATTAAAAAAAGACAGGTCTGTAAGCCGGGTTCTGTAACCAT
>CAZPVB010000127.1:0-11687 GCA_964589855.1 uncultured Bacteroidales bacterium | reverse complement strand
TCAGTAAAAACTGAAGATGTTGCCATAAAAATGAAAGCAAATAAGAGATTTGCAATACCTGATGAAATTGTTCTCATAATACATAGTTTTAATAATGACCTACTCTGTTAAAGGATTTTCGGCTTGCTCCTCAGTTCAAAAAAGAACCTGAGTAAAAGTAGGCATGGGGTAAGGCAAAGGGGTAGGATTTTTCTTGCAAAGAGTTGGACTTTTCTCTCGGGGCGGGCATTTACACTATTCAAAAGTTGTTGGAAGCAGTTTGATAAAATTGACCATGGACTATAGGGTTGTTATGTTTACAAAGTGTTGAAATTTCATTTCAAACTATGCTCAGGCATGGTGTATTCCGATGGGCTGCAACCAAATTGTTTTTTAAATGCACGCGAAAAATAGGCATTGTCAGTAAATCCTACTTTGTAGCAGATCTCAGAAACCGATCCTGCCTTTTGTGCAAGCAGATCAGCGGCCCTTTGCAGGCGGAAAGAGCGGATCAGCTGACCAGGGGGTTGATCGATAAGTGCTTTGAGTTTTCGGTTGAGCTGCGAAACACTCATGTTTACATGCTCAGCAAGACTTTCTACCGAGAACTGGTCGTTTTCAAAATGCGTTTCAATGGTTTTCACTATTTTTCCCAGAAAAGTTTGATCAACAGAAACAGAGGATACCTCAGAAGGCCTTATCAATGTTGTTCTACTAAAACGCTTACGAAGTTGTTCGCGCTGCAGGATCAGATTTTTGACATTGGCTTTCAGCTCCCGTGCGCTAAATGGTTTCGTCAGAAAGGCATCCACACCGGTTTCCAGACCATCAATTTTATCATCAAGACCAGCTCTTGCCGTAAGCATGATGAGGGGTATATGACTTGTTTTTTCATCCGCCCTTATGGCTTTACAAAATTGGTAGCCATCCATTTTGGGCATCATCACGTCCGAAATGATAAGATCAGGCATGTAGTCCTGTGCCTTTTTTATGCCTTCCTCTCCATGGCAAGCCTCGCCAACGCGATAATTCTCTTCCAGTTGTTCGCAGATATAAGACCTTACGTCAGGATTGTCTTCCACCACCAATATCATTTTGCGGTTTTCACCCCTTTCTGTTACTGTGCTTCCCGGCTCCTGAACCGCTTCAACTGTTTCAAGGGGCAATCCCCGCTGATCATTCGAAATATTTTGTGGGGTACTTTTCTCTGCATCTGCATTTTCAGGTTCGTTTGTATCCATCGGAAGTGAGATAACAAATTCAGTTCCCATCCCTTCTTTGCTGCTTGCGGTTATTTCTCCCTTGTGCAGCAGGACCAATTCCCTTGTAAGCGCCAATCCAATGCCTGAACCTTCATAATCGCGTGTACTCGATGCATCTATCTGGTAAAAACGATCGAAAATGTGCCCGATCCTGTCCTCAGGTATACCAATACCTGTGTCTTTTACATTTATAACAACCGTTTGATTTTGCTCTTTGGTTATTTTTACAATGATTCCGCCATTTTTGTTTGTAAACTTGAATGCATTGGACATAAGGTTGTAAAATATCTTTTCCATTTTATCAGAATCAAAAGAAACGGGGATGTATTGAGCTTCAGTTTCAAAGACCAGTTCTATGCTTTTGGTCTCTGCAAGCGATTCAAAAGAATAGAAAAGACTTTTCAGGAAAGAGACAAGGTTTTGACGGGTTGCGGCAAGTTCCATACTACCCGATTCAAGTTTCGACAGATCGAGCAACTCATTGATCAGGGTTAGCAGCCTTTTTGCATTGCGGTTGGCAACCTGTAGTTTCCCCTTTTCCTTTATTTCAATTCCGGATGCCATCACACTCTCTATCTGCCCCAGAATAAGGGTAAGCGGGGTTCTGAACTCATGAGAAATATTGGCAAAAAAGTGTGATTTCAACTGGTCAAGACTGCGCAGTGAATCTGTAGTAACTTTTTCGAGTTTCAGTTCGTTGCGAAGCATAATCCTGTTCATTTCGTATCGCCTGATCCCGAAAACCACGAGGATTATGATCAAAACATATAATATCATTGACCACCAGGTAAACCACCAGGGTGGCAGCACTTTGAAACTGTAAGTAACCGGATCGCTCCAGATACCGTCAGGACTAAGGGCTCTCAGTTTAACAGTATAATTCCCCTGCCCGAGGTTGCTATACTCCACCGATGTTTTGCTGCCTGGCGGGCTCCATTGATCCTCCATCCCATCGAGCAAAAACTGGTATTTTACTAAAAATGGCCTTGTGGTTTCAATACCCAAGAAATCAAAACTGATGCTATTGTGTGTATAGGGAAGAATAAGATTTTGGGGAATCGCATTGAACGAATTTATCTTATCAAACCTTATTTTCCTGTATTTGTTGATCAGGGTATCCCGTTGGTTTTCATTAAGCTGTTTGCCATATATATTTAATTCGTTATGCACATAAGCAGGTATGCTTTGGGCTGGTTCGCTGATCTCATTATTTCCAGTGCGCGCTCTTTGCAGGGTATGCCAGCTGATTTTTTCATGATTAATGCCTACATGCTGAATAACAACCCTGGGAGGATGACTATTTCTGCGAACCTCGCTATAATCAAACCGCACCAGTTTGTCACCCGTCCCTGCCCAGATCAATCCTTTGTTATCAAGGATCATTGTGTAATTGTTGTTGATATCTTTGATGGAATGGCCCGTTTGCTGATTGAAATTCTCAATGCCTTCCTTTGCAATATTCTCCTTGTCATCACTTATTCCACCTTTTAAAATGGTAAATCCATAGCTCGTGCCCATGATAATATTGTCCTGATTATCTTCCAGAATACCGTATATCACATCGTTAGGAAGTCCGTGGGAGGTGTTGTAGTTTTCGAAAATGCTTTGTCCCGGTTGAAGAGCAAGTTTTGCGTTGAGCATTTCGATCCATTTTTCCCGGATCACTGAAAGACCCCCGCCCCAGCTTCCAATGAGCAGATTGCCTGCCCGGTCTTGCGTTACTACAGATAATTTATTGTCGGGTAGCCCTTGCTCTGTAGTAAAGTTGGTAAAATCCCCCCCATCGAATCTGCTTAATCCACCCCGCGTGGCAAACCAAAGAACACCTGTATTGTCTTCATGAATATTCCATACGGTATTGTGAACAAGGCCCTGCTCAGTGGTGTAATGGGTAAACGTTTTCCCATCATACCTGCTCACGCCGCTTTCAAAGGTTCCAAACCAGATATTGCCGTGCTGGTCCTCTTTAAGACTGGTCACCTGGTTGGTCAAAAGTCCCTGTGCTGTGGTCCAGGTAACAAGGTATTGCTCATCATACCTGCTCAATCCGTTGTCCGACCCGTACCAGAGATTTCCCTCCCGGTCAACAATCATGACCATGGCATCACCTTTGGAGACCCCCTGGCGTGCTGAATAATTAATCATTTCTGCCTTGTTTTTATCCAGTGGTTTAAATTTTGTGATGCCACCATTTTCTGACCCTATCCAGATATGATTGTTATTTCCTTCTGCTAATGAATAAACAATTTCTCCCGGGAGGCCTTGTTCTGCTGTATATTCAAGGGTACTTCTGCCATCAAACCTGCTTACACCTCTGCCCTTAGTGCCCAGCCACAGACTGCCTGCATTGTCTTCCACCATACAAACAATAAAGTTGCCAGCCAGTCCATTTTGTGTTGTATAGTTCAGGAAAATAGTATCTTCTTTAATGAACTCTGATACCCCCTGTTCTGATCCCATCCATATATTGCCTGCTTTGTCTTCCAGGATGCTTGTGACCGAATTACTGATAAGGCCATCCTCGGTATTATAGGACGTAACAGAAGATTGCTCTGCTACTCTGTTAGCAGAATCCCACCTTACCACCCCATCGCTGGTTCCGAACCATAATACCCCATCACGGTCTTCCACCATAGCATGAACGGTTTTGTTCTGAATCCCCAATTTTTCGGGAGGATCAGCAAATGGAGACTCTCCATTTTTCTCAGCGGCGGGGTCGTATTGTATAATACCTTTTTCTATTGCAATCCAAATTTTTCCCAGATAGTCTTCTAACATGTCTCCGGCAAAATTTCCGGGAAATCCGCTTTGCTCATCATAATTGACAAACTGACTATTGTGGGAATCTTCTGCCTCCGGATTGTACCGGCTTATCCCCCCGGGGGTAGCAAACCAAATATTCCCATTTTTATCTTCCATAATTTTATTGATGTGATTATCAGGGAGTCCACGCTCAGTGGTGAAGTTTTCGAAAAAAACACCGTTATACCTGCTGGCACCTCCATAAGAACCAAACCAGATATTGCCCTCACGATCCTGGGTGATGGTTTGGATATAGTTGTGGATCAAACCGTGAGACATATTAAAATTGGTAAATGACTGGCCATCGTATTTGCTTACCCCGTTGCCGAAAGTGCCAAACCAGAGGTTCCCGGCATCATCCTTAAATGCACTTCGAATACTGCTCAGCGCCAAACCATGTTCGGTGTTGAAATTTTTCATGGTAATGAAAAAATCGGATTTTTGCCCGGCAGGTTGGGGTTTCGTTGCTAAATCAACAATATCAGGTGGGGGGTTGTCTTTCAGATGATGAATAACAGGTTTCCCGACGCTAACCTTCACAGGTGGTTGAATAATTTCTGCATCAGAGAAATCAGCAACGGGCTCAGTACCAGAACCACAGGCAATAAAAGTAAGGAGAGCTATACCTGCACTAATTAAATATTGTATTCTCTGATTTTGCTTCATCAATTCTGAAAATAATTCTTCATGTGTTGGTTTGTAAATAGTATGTCATGACACGCTTTATACAGCTTAGAACCTGGATTGAGTTCAAAACTAAAATTTATGCTGGCACAATTGCCGCTGATTCATGAAAGTAATTCAATCCTATGATCCTTGGAGCTTACCCAAATTTGCACATTAATGCCTTTTTATCCTAATCAGTCAGGACGAATGCCCTGTTTTATTGTCCGAATGCGATCATTGATTTCCCGGAGAGAAAATGCATATAGGAAAAAATTGATCTGCAAGGATTTTTCGTGTAGCATTGTCTGAGTTCCTTTTAAAGAAAAAAACAATGCTTTATTCAATCAAAAATCCTGGCAAATCAAAAATTTTGATTTGCCAGGCAACATGAAGATAGAATTACCAATGCTTATGCTATTAATCCGGTAATACGGATAAAATGGAGTGAGCATTCGTTAGGTTTTATTTAACTTCTTTATAGTTCATAAACCAGGTTTTATTGTAAAATCCCTTGGCTGCATCCGGATTGCCATCCGCATCTCTTTCGGTTGCATCCAGATAGTTAACCATTACATCATCGCCAACCTGCCAGTTAGCGGGCAATACAATCCTATTGTCCTTATAATTGGTTTGCAATGCCACCAGTGTTCTTTGAATTTCGTCAATATTTCTGCCAACTTCATTGGGATAGAAATAGAATGCACTGATCTTATTTTCGGGATTTACAAAAAACACACCCCTGATGCTTTGCCCTGTATTAGCTTTGGAATCAAGCATGCCAAATTTATTGGCAATAGCGTAGGATGTATCTTCCACCAGAGGAAAGTTGATCTTTATAGACCCTCTGTTCTTATAATCCAACTCTTCCAGGCTGGATTTCCATCCGTTATGGGCTTCCAACCCATCTGTAGAAAGAACAACGATCTCTGCATTCAATGCTTTGAAATCATTTTGCATATATGCCAGTTCAAGCACCTCCGATGAACATACGGGCGTGTAGTCGCGTGGATGGGCAAACACAATTTTCCATTTGTTTCCGAAATCTTCAGGAAAGGAGATCTCTCCATTGGTTGAATTCGCGATAAAGGAGGGTACCTCTGACCCTATCAAAGGGATTCTTTGGTTAACCTCTTTTTGTGCCAGAGCAATATTCAACGACAGAATTATTATCCCTGTAATGATCATCAATTTTTTCATAGTTTTAAATTTTTGATTTGAAATGTTTGTGAACAAAAGAATCATGATTATCTTTTTTGATTCCTTATCAAAGTAACACCATAAATCATCTAAAAAAAAGCCCGTTAGGACGAAAGAAGGCATTCAATGTCCTAATATGGTACTTTTTTACCCGAAAGGGGTTTTGGGGATGGCAGTCCATATTATCCGCGTTCCTTTTATCATGAAAATCAGCATGCTGTGATTGATTTTGCGGTGCGCTGCACCAGAATTTACTTTGCGACTTTGCGGGAAACAAAACCTTCGCGGGAAATAAACCACAAAGACATGGGTGCCAGACTGGGTTACGATTTAAAGGTAATCCTTTGAACCTGCCAAAAGTAAATAGGACAAACAGTAAGAACTTTACCTGTATCTTAATCAAAGCATCAAACAGGCAACCAGGCAACCAGGAGTTAAGAGAAATATTTCTATTCATTGATAAAATTCCTAAATTTGTATTGCGTTAATCATTAAAATCTGAACGTGCATGCCCACCATTCTTATAGTTGGAAAGTATCGTTTCTTTTTTAACAGTCGTGAGGAACCACGAATACATGTGCATGTCAATACAAGTGAGGGCACCGCTAAGTTCTGGTTAGAACCACTGATTAGTCTTGCCGATTATTATAATCTCTCAACCAAAAAGCTTAGAGAAATACAAAAAATAGTGTAGGAAAATCAATATGAATTCATCGAAGCATGGAAAAGACATTTTAATCAATAACACCGTTACAAACATAACGAATATTGGTTTTTGGGTATTGGTAAACAATAAAGAATATTTCATTGCCTTTGAGCATTATCCATGCTTTAGAGGTGCAACCATTGAGCAAATAACCAGTTTCAAAATGTTGTCACCAGACCAACTACACTGGCAATCTCTTGATTGCGATATTGAATTAAAAGCCCTCAGAGAACCAGATAATTACCCTTTGTCTTTCAAAAAATAATAATACGCTTCATTACAAGGAAAGCTATCACACTCTCAACCCTTTGATTTAATGGGATTTCATCGTCAATCCTTTCTATCATCTGTTTATATTTTTCAGCAATACAATTTTACACAATTAAAATCAGTGATCATCAGCGATTGCTGAAAGCATCTGCGGTATCCGCGTTCCTTTTATCATGTAGATCAGCATGCTGTGTTTGATGTAGCGGTGCGCTGCACCTGGGTTTCCTTTGCGACTTTGCGACTTTGCGTGAAACAAAACCTTCGCGGGAAATAAAACCTTTACGGTAAAAATGGGAGAGTTAAATTGTTTGCAACACATTCATCAAATCATTCCTGAAGGACTTGCTTAAAGGAATGGCCTTTTTATTTACAGCAACATGACTGATGGCTACTTCATCCACATGGGCTACATTTACTATATAAGACCGGTGAACCCTCATAAACTGACCTTGAGGAAGTTTTTCACTCATATCTTTCAGGGTCATTACCAATAAATATTCTTTGTCTTTCGAAAAAATACGGCAATAATTGCGTTCCGCCTCGATGTAATAAATGTCTTTTACGATTATTTTTACCATTTTTTCATGATTTCTCACAAAAATGGCATCGGTTAAAACAAAGGGAGATGGGTCCTTTTGGGAAGTACTGCCGTTTATGGGACTGTTTTCAGAATCCCCCATTGATTGTATCCTTTCCGCAGCAAGTTCAATAGCACGTTTCAGATCCGAATTCTTATAGGGTTTAGAAATAAAAGCAAAGGGATGGGTAGATTTGGCCCGTTCAAAATGAGCATCATCGGCATTAGCTGTAAGATAAATAACAGGAATATCCTGTTCTTTCTGCATCATTTGAGCTGTTTGAATGCCATCGATCTTCCCTTTCAGCTGAATATCCAGTAGAACAATATCGGGTTTATTTTTTCGGATATGCACCATTGCTTCTTCTCCGCGGGGTATAACACCCGTTACTTCATATCCAAATTTAGAAAGTTGCAGTGAAATATTTGCTCCTATCACCATTTCGTCTTCTACAATCAATATTCTCAAAGGATTCTCCATAATTTGCTTCTATCTTTTTTCCAAACCTAAACTTTTTGTGGTCTTGTTTCTTTGGATACCTAAATAAACTTTTTGAATTTGGCACCAAAAGAAACCATAGGTTTAGCGACAATCAATAACTACTTTTGGTCATAGCTATACAAATTTATTCATTTCATTACACATTTGTTTAAATATAAATCACATTAAAGCATAAAAAAACAGCGATTCATCTAAATCGAAAATATATTAATCTAAAATCTATTTCGAAATCATTAATGTAGGGTAAAATGAGAACAAAAAAAACATCAACTATCGCCCCTCCATTCTCCAAAAAATTGCTCCAGAAATTGTTCCATGAAAAGATGTCGCTGCTCCGCCATAGCTCTGCCTGTGCGTGTATTCATACGGTCTTTCAACAACAGAAGTTTTTCATAAAAATGGTTGATGGTGGGAGCAGTACTTTTTTTATACTGCTCTTTGGTCATACCGGGTTGAGGTTTTATCTCAGGATTGTACAACTGCCTTCCTTTATGACCGCCAAAGTTGAATGCCCGGGCAATCCCAATGGCACCGATAGCATCTAACCGGTCGGCATCCTGTAAAACCTTTAGTTCGACAGATGTAAATTCCTGGGGGTGGATACCACCTTTGAAAGATATATGCCTGATGATGTTTTCGACATGAGAGACGGTTTGTTGATCGACACCGATGGAGCTGAGAAAATTTACTGCCATTAGGGGTCCGATATCTTCATCACCCTCAAAAAATTTTGCATCTGCAATATCATGCAACAGTGCGCCCAGTTCTATTACAAGCATGTCTGCTTTTTCATTCCGGGCAATCTGCTTCGATAAATTCCAAACCCGGTAAATATGCCACCAATCATGCCCTCCTTCAGCATCTGCCAGGGTTTCTTTAACAAAAGAAATGGTTTTTTGAATAATATATTTTTGATCCATGAGTAAAACGATATTGGATGTCTGCACAGACACTAACCCCATTTGCATCTATGTTAAGATAGTGCAACATACAGGGATTTGGTATATTTTAATGGTTTTTCAACAACACTATAAAATTACATCATTTTCATTACCAGCACAAAACCAGTTAATCATTATCTGCGCAGGTAATAAAACGAAAACGGAAAAATAATGGATACAGGTACTACTGATGAAATACTGGCCCGCTATGACGCCCGGCATACGCTCAGCCTGGAAAAAGGAAAATTTGCCGATTTTGATATTATGGATGCCGATCTGCTAACGGCAGAGGAAAAGTAGATATATCAAATCAAAGTGCAGCAAACCTGGTTGGATGGCAAACAGGTTTTGATCAGGAAATAATGTACGAGTCCGGTTTTAAAAAATAAGACACCCAACCCTACTATTGCTAATCAACTGATATTCAACAAAAAAATCAAGAATATTCGACCGCTCAAGGGGATTTTCAGACCCGATTCATGTATTGTCTGCTGGTTAGTTTTCTCCAAATCTCTCCAAAAAGAACTCCGTGGCTGTTATTTGCATTGTTTTTTTCAGGCAAAAACATAAAGTTGCAAAAAAGACGGGGGAATCATTGGTCGCTGCTTCCGGGTTTAAAATGGATTGGGTTCTTATCCAAATGCTATCAATTCCATAAAAAAACCGGAACAATGAATATCTCATTATTGCTCCGGTTGTTTGTTGTGTGATATTTCTGCATTCAACTATTTATTCAGCACCTTTTTCATTGTAATGCCAATTTCGGCCGGTGAATCAACATAGGTAACACCGCATTGAGTGAGAATCTCTTTTTTTGCCTCAGCGGTATCATCTTTACCACCAATAATGGCACCCGCATGTCCCATGGTTCTGCCTTTGGGAGCCGTAGCGCCGGCAATAAAGCTAACCACCGGTTTGGTGCCATAATCACGAATGTAATAAGCTGCTTCGGCTTCCATGCTTCCACCGATCTCACCGATCATGATAATGCCTTCCGTTTGCGGGTCGTTCATCAGTAATTCTACTGCGTCTTTGGTGGTTGTTCCTACGATGGGATCACCGCCTATGCCAATGCATGTAGATTGCCCCATACCTGCCTTTGTAACCTGATCAACCGCTTCATAAGTAAGGGTTCCGGAGCGGGAAACAATTCCGATGTTTCCAGGTGTATGAATAAATCCGGGCATGATACCCACTTTGCATTCACCCGGAGTAATCACACCCGGACAATTAGGACCGATCAACCGCGAATCTTTATTGTAAAGGTATTCTCTCACGGTGGTCATATCTCTGACAGGAATACCCTCTGTGATACAAACAATAACCCTGATACCTGCATCAGCTGCCTCCATAATCGCATCAGCTGCAAACGGGGGTGGAACAAAAATAACACTCACGTTTGCTCCCACTTCTGTTACCGCCTGATCAACACGATCAAAAACAGGAAGATCAAGATGTTTCTGACCTCCTTTACCAGGTGTTACCCCTCCTACTACCCGTGTACCATAATCTACCATTTGTCCGGCATGAAACGTACCTTCACTCCCGGTAAATCCCTGTACGATTATTCTTGAATCTTTATTTACTAAAACACTCATAAATTTTTAAAATATTTATATTTATACCACAACAATTGAAATCTATACCAAAGAAAACCCTTTCAAAAAACCACTTTCCGAACAAAATCACTTACTTTTACTGCAACACGGAGAAAAAATTTATTTGTACTGTTTTTTTTAATCAAATACTTTTCCTGGTCACTAAATCTGAGAAAACTATTTCAGTTTGAAGCAGTATGTATTTTATCGTACTATTTTGGTTTTAAAAATTCAAAATTAACATTTTAAACAGTAAACTTCGATTTTACGAAATATAAAAAAGATTGTTTAACATTTTCTTTTTTAGGTTGCGATCAAGATAAGTAACCCCAATATCGTCAAATCGTTCAAGTAAACATGTTTAAATTGTTAGATTGTGTTTACCCATTAAAACATTTTTGTGGAATTAGTGAAAAGATAATATTTTCAATTGCATGAATATCAAATATTTAAATTGGATTCAATTTGTGTAATTTGTGGGCAATAAACTTTTTATGGTAGATTCAAAACTCATTTTTCACTTCCTCTCTGCCAGGTTTTATGCAAGAAAACATATTACAGGAATCTTATGAGATTACTTATCAAAGACACAAAAAATTAGTGTTTTCTTGCTGACACTAATTATTTTCAAGACAGAAACCCATAAATCTGACAAAAAAATGAAATTCGTTGCCGAAACTTTACATAATTAGGGTATTTTTACCACCGTTTTATAACTACAAAATTTTTAAACTCTTTAATCAGAATGAAAAATCAACTTCTAGACCGTTTCCTAAAGTACATAAGTATTGATAGTCAGGCAGATCCGGAATCCAATACATTTCCCAGCACTCAGAAACAATTTGATATGGCCAATTTGCTGGCAGAAGAATTGAAAGAAATGGGTTTGAAAGATGCACATGTGGATGAAAATTGCTATGTAATGGCAACCCTCCCCTCCAACATGAATGGCGACGTACCTGTTGTTGGATTTCTGGCTCATGTAGATACTGCACCCGACCTGCCGGGCAAAAACATACAACCCAGAATTATAGAGAACTACGACGGAAAAGACATTTTTCTCAACCCACAGAAAAATATTATCATGCAGGTAAATGATTTTCCTGAATTGAAAAAATACAAGGGACAAACAATCATCACAACTGACGGTACTACTTTGCTTGGCGCCGACGACAAAGCAGGAGTTG
>CAZPVB010000126.1:0-11784 GCA_964589855.1 uncultured Bacteroidales bacterium | reverse complement strand
GTTTTTATAGCGCTTTCGGATGGGTGCGCTACTGCTCATGCAGGGCGCACACAATTTATAAAAATAATAGCCAGGATAGTAGTAAATTCAAGGGTTGTATCCCGCTTCAACTTTCCTGTGACTTGACAGGAAAGTGCCACGCAGTCGGCAACTATTCTTATTACTTACCGTTGCCACCAATGCCAAAACAGACGACAGAAAATCTATCTAAAAAAGTTGGAAATTGCTACCTGATTAGCTAACTTTCTATCATGAAAAATGATGATTTCTTGCGAAATATATTTTACTAAAAGAACTATTATTTGGACTTCTTTAATACCTTGAATCCTAAGGTAAGACTTAAATTTAACTGGACACTAAAGCTGATAGCAACAGTAGATAAAATCCCCATAAAATATTTTAAGCATATAACAGCATCTTCAGGGATTTATGAAATAAGGGTGGAAGTTGGCAGTGATATCTTTCGAGTCTTCAGTTTTTTTGACAAAGGAAATTTGATTGTATTAATTAACGGATTTCAAAAGAAGTCTCAGAAGACACCAAAAAATGAAATAGAATTAGCGGAAAAATTGAAAAAAGAATATTTTGAAGAAAAAGCCAAATCAGAAAATAATAAATAAAAACTTTAATATCATGGGAACTATAAATAAAAACTTGACTTCGTTTACAGAACACCTGAACCAACAATACGGAGAACGTGGCAGTATAGAACGGGAAAAATTTGAAGAAGGATTCGAAGCTTTCAGATTGGGTGTAATGCTCCAGGAAATGAGAAAAGAAAAAGGACTAACACAGGAACAACTTGCGGAAAAATGTGGTACAACTAAAACTTATATTTCCCGCATTGAGAATAATGCTTCGGATATTAGACTATCAACCCTTATGAGAATTTTCAGAGAAGGCTTCGGAAAGCATCTTAGATTAAGTGTTGAAATTTAACTAAGGGCACCTTGAGTAGTTTTTCGACGAATTTTTGACCGAAACCACCTTTTTTGCAGATTGACCTTGAATCGAGAAGAATGATTATTGGAAAACCGCTTTTTGATACCAAATCCTGACAAACTAACGAGAAATTTCAACAAAGCATATTGCTTTAAGAAAATTCCTTGACATCAAACTCAGTTCAATTACAACGTAAAATGAAGCTGAAAGCGATTAATTGATAATATTTTTATTGATTTTTAAGGAGTTACTCTTCTCGGTGGATTAATTTTAAATAGACAAAAATAAAGGAACAGTTGGCAATCGAGCAGCCCGCCCTGCCAGCAATTGCTGACAGGGAGAACCTCACACACCATCTCGTCAGATTTAGACCAAAACCCTCGCCAGATATAGATGCTTTCGCTCTTTTTTTAAACCCATTACACCTTTCACTCCTTTGAATAGTCTCAGCAAGAAAACCCAAGGTTACAGCCGGAAGCGATGGGAAATGGGATTCACTTTTCCGTCAAAAGAAAAACGATTTCCTGGTCAATTATTCTTGTAAAACGGACTTTACACATCAAATCTTCAATGCACCCATACCGCCATCCACGGGCAATACCTGACCAGTAATCCACGAAGCATCATCAGATAAAAGGAATGTTGCCATAGAAGAAATATCGTTTACATGCCCCACCCTTTTCAGCGGATGACGCTTGGCAGATGCTTCTTTTCTTTCATCGTTGCTGAGTAAACGAGATGCAAGGGGAGTGTCGGTAAGTGACGGAGCAATGACATTGACCCTGGTTGTGGGCGCCAACTCTGCGGCTAAGGAACGTGCCAAACCCTCAATAGCACCTTTTGCCATGCTTACAGATACGTGATAAGGCATTCCTTGCGCAACAGCAACGGTACTAAAAAAAACCACAGAGGAAGAATCTGATTTCTTCAGTTTCTTCAACACCGCCTGCACAACTTTAAAAGCACCAAGAGCATTCACCTCAAAATCATTAACGATATCCTGAGACTTTAACCCCCTGAGAGGCTTCAGATTGATGGTACCCGGACAATAAACCAAACCATCCAAAACATCGGGTAAAAAATCTACATCTGGTTCATCCTGAGTAACATCAAAAGATGTCCAGGAAATATTTTCCGACTCGGGTAAATCTCCTCTGTTTCGGCTCAGTGCAAATATTCTATGTGTATTCATGATCTTCTTCGCAATATCAAGGCCAATACCGGAGCTTGCCCCTACGATTAAAATATTTTTCATTCTAAAACTTATTTTTCAGGTTAAACATTAACATCTTAATTTGAAAGTAGCGGTTTTTTCATAAGAAGCGGTTTTTATGAAAACTTGCTCACACAACTTTAAACCGATGAAGGTAAAGTAAGTTCAAATAATCATTTTTGGTACGACTTATGAAAACAACACGATATTTTAAACTGAAAAAACGCCCAAGCATGCATGAGTTCACAAAAAATATAAATTTAAAACAGAGGTTTATTATAGACGGCAAAAAAATCTTAAATTTGTACTCGAAATGCATGGAGTAAGCACGTAAATACCTATATTACAATTGTTTACAAACTTATTCATCACAGTTAAATTCAATGCATTAGTATTAAAAATTGATTTCAATTCATTATTTATTTATTGACAGTCCAAATTTTATAAAAGATGGAAAAAAACAAGAAGGTTTATTTTTTTGGAGGTAAAAAAGCAGATGGAGACTCCAGCATGCGCAATTTGTTGGGTGGTAAAGGTGCCAATCTTGCCGAAATGGTAAATATTGGTGCACCGGTTCCTCCTGGAATAACAATTACTACCGAAGTATGTACCATGTACATGAAAGAAGGTAAGGAAGCAACCGTAGCAGCAATAAAGAGTGAGGTTGAAGAGAACATCAAAAAAGTGGAGAAAGAGATGGGTTCGGGATTTGGCGACAAAGATAATCCTCTGCTGTTATCTGTTCGTTCGGGAGCAAGAGCTTCTATGCCCGGTATGATGGATACTGTTTTAAACCTTGGGTTAAACATACAAACGCTTGAAGGTATGATCAAAAAATCGGGTAATGAGCGTTTTGTTTGGGATTCATACCGTCGTTTTGTGCAAATGTATGGTGATGTGGTAATGGGCATGAAACCAGTATCCAAAGAGGATGAAGATCCTTTTGATGAGATCATGGATCACCTGAAAGAAGAAAAAGGCGCTGCCACCGACCAGGACCTCTCTACAGAAGATCTGAAAGAACTTGTTGATCGCTTTAAAAAAGCGGTGAAAAAACAAACCGGTAAAGATTTCCCTGAAGATCCTTGGGAACAACTCTGGGGTTCAGTTACAGCAGTTTTTGACTCATGGAAAAACCCACGTGCAGAGTATTACAGAAAGATGCATAACATCCCTGTAGAATGGGGCACAGCTGTAAATGTGCAGGCCATGGTTTATGGCAATATGGGCGATACATCGGCTACCGGTGTTGCTTTTACCCGTGATGCTGGTACAGGTGAAAATCTTTTCAATGGTGAATACCTTGTAAATGCGCAGGGCGAAGATGTTGTTGCCGGTATTCGTACACCTCGTCAGATCACAAAGGAAGGTTCGCTGAGATGGGCCAAACTACAAGGTATTTCTGAAGAAGAGAGAAAAGAAAAATTTCCTTCACTCGAAGAATTATTTCCTGATCTATACAATGAACTCAACGAAACCCAGAAAAAACTCGAACTGCATTACCGCGACATGCAAGACATTGAGTTCACCATACAGGAAGGCAGATTCTGGATGCTCCAAACCAGAAATGGTAAGCGTACAGGTTCGGCGATGGTAAAAATTGCCGTTGATATGCTTCGCGAAGGCTTGATCAATGAAGAAGAAGCCCTGCTCAGAGTAGAAGCAAACAAACTTGATGAACTTCTCCACCCTGTATTTGACAGCAATGAAGAAGCCAAAGCAAAAGCTATCGCCAAAGGTTTGCCCGCTTCACCAGGGGCAGCAACTGGGCAAATTGTATTTTTTGCTGACGAAGCAGCGGAATGGGCCGCAGAAGGCAAAAAAGTTGTTTTGGTACGCATAGAAACCTCGCCTGAAGACCTTAGTGGTATGGATGCCGCTCAAGGAATCCTCACTGCACGCGGAGGTATGACCTCTCACGCTGCAGTTGTAGCCAGGGGAATGGGTAAATGCTGTGTTTCCGGTGCCGGAAATATCAAAGTAAATTACAGAACCCGCATCATGACCGTTGATGGTGTAGAATACAAAGAAGGTGACTTTATTTCTATCAATGGGTCAACAGGCGTTGTTTATGCAGGAAAAATACCAACCATGAACCCTGAAGTAAGTGGCGACTTTGCTGAACTCATGGAATTGGCAGAGAAACATACCCGCATGAGTGTTCGTACCAATGCCGATACACCCAAAGACTCTCAGGTAGCC
This sequence comes from uncultured Bacteroidales bacterium, assembly GCA_964589855.1. Classification (GTDB taxonomy): domain Bacteria; phylum Bacteroidota; class Bacteroidia; order Bacteroidales; family UBA7960; genus SKVR01. Next base: position 7,427 of record CAZPVB010000126.1, on the reverse strand, counting down.
CGTGATTTTGGCGCCAAAGGAATTGGTCTTTGCCGTACCGAGCATATGTTCTTTGAAGGTGTCCGCATCAGAGCCATGCGCGAAATGATCCTGGCCAACGATGAAACCGGAAGAAGGAGAGCACTAGACAAACTTCTGCCTATTCAGCGCGAAGATTTTGAAGGCATATTTGAAGCCATGCATGACCTGCCCGTAACCGTTCGTTTACTTGACCCCCCTCTCCACGAATTCTTGCCCCATGAACCTGAAAATCAGGAGGAAATGGCAAAAGAAATGGGTGTTTCTGCTGAAGAGGTAAAAGCGAAAGTAGACAAACTGCATGAAGTAAACCCAATGCTTGGACACCGTGGTTGCCGATTGGGAAATACTTATCCCGAAGTAACGGAGATGCAGGCAAGAGCAATTATTGAAGCAGCACTCAACCTCAAGAAAAAAGGGATCAAAGCGATTCCCGAGATCATGATACCGCTTACCGGTACACATGCAGAAATGAAAATGCAGGAAAAAATTGTCCGCGATACCATTGCTACAGTTTTTGCAGAACGGAACGATGAAATTGAGCATCTGGTTGGAACCATGATTGAAATACCAAGAGCTACCCTGGTAGCAGATAAAATTGCTGAAAATGCTGAATTTTTCTCTTTTGGCACCAACGACCTTACCCAGATGACTTTCGGTTATTCGAGAGACGATATCGGAGCATTCCTTCCTATATACCTCGAAAAAGGTTTGTTGAAAAACGACCCCTTCCAGGTACTGGATCAGGAAGGTGTTGGACAACTGGTTAAATTGGGCATCGAAAGAGGACGCTCTACAAATCCGAAATTGAAAATAGGTATTTGTGGTGAACACGGTGGCGAACCCAGCTCAGTAGAATTTTGCCATTCAATAGGCATGGATTACGTAAGCTGTTCTCCTTTCCGCGTTCCGATTGCACGCTTGGCTGCTGCACAAGCTGCTGCAAAAGAGAAAATGGGTAAATAAAAAAATTTTCTCTCTGAATGAAAGACCTCTGGAAATCCATTTACAGGATTGATAAAAAAAGGGATATTCGATCGAATATCCCTTTTTTATTGCTATCAATTTTTCAATTGCACACAAAACACTTTCCCGTATTTCTTCACTTTATGTCTCCAAATAAACTTTCTGAATGCAATGGGTTGATTCAACAGGAAGTTTTTCTGAATCACCAATAACTTTCCTTATTGGTCATTGGCTGATTCACAATAAATATTCACAAGATAATCAAAAAACAAGAGGTTTTCCTACTCATAATAAGTATGATTCATAAACATACTTCATTTATCTTCGCTCAGAAAGATCATATTTCTCTCCTCATAAGATCGTTCATCAACCCCAAAATAAAACACAATCTTTACAATTCAAAACCATAAAAGAAGTACCTTTGCACCCTCAAATTTAACGATACAGAAAATACATGTCAGAAATCAGAAATATAGCAATCATCGCCCATGTTGATCATGGCAAAACCACCCTTGTAGACAGAATACTTCACCAGGTAAAACTTTTCAGAGATAATCAACAAACCGATGACCTGATCATGGACAGCAACGATCTGGAAAGAGAAAGAGGAATTACAATACTTTCCAAAAACTGTTCCGTAAGATACAATGACTCCAAGATCAATATTATTGATACTCCCGGACACGCCGATTTTGGCGGAGAAGTAGAAAGAGTGCTAAACATGGCCGATGGTGTTTTACTCATTGTTGATGCTTTTGAAGGCCCCATGCCACAAACCCGTTTTGTACTTGAAAAAGCCCTGAAACTCAAAAAAAAACCAATTGTTGTTATAAACAAGGTAGATAAACCCAACTGCGATCCCGAGTTTACTCAAGAGAAGGTATTTGACCTTATGTTTGCCCTTGATGCAACAGAAGATCAGCTGAATTTCCCAACCGTTTACGGATCTGCAAAAGCTGGATGGATGGGTCCTAAATGGGATGAACCCACAGAAGACGTTTCCTACCTTCTGGATACCATTCTGGAACATATTCCGCCAGCAAAAAGACTCGAAGGTTCTGCGCAATTACAGATCACTGCTTTGGATTACAGCAGTTATCTGGGAAGGATTGCTGTAGGAAGACTTAGCCGCGGAAAACTGGAACCCAACCAGCAGATATCTTTAGTCAAAAGAGATGGAACCATCAAAAAATCAAGAATTAAAGAGTTGTATGTTTTTGAGGGATTGGGAAAAGAAAAAATGAAAACAGAAATTTTTGCTGGTGAAATATGTGCTGTACTGGGCGTTGAAAACTTTGAAATTGGCGATACTGTTGCTGACTTTGAAGTTCCTGAAGGGATGCAACCTATTTCTATTGACGAACCTACCATGAGTATGCTGTTTACCATCAACAACTCCCCGTTTTTTGGAAAAGATGGCAAATTTGTTACCTCAAGGCACTTGCGCGACAGACTTTTCCTGGAAACAGAAAAAAACCTGGCTTTAAAAGTAGAACCAACAGAATCAGCAGATTCTTATATGGTTTTTGGAAGAGGTGTTTTACACCTCTCTATCCTCATCGAAACCATGCGCCGCGAAGGATACGAATTGCAGGTCGGACAACCCCAGGTTATTCTCAAAGAGATCGAAGGGAAAAAGTACGAACCCATTGAGTATCTGACAGTGCATGTTCCCGAGCAGTTTTCAGGAAAGGTAATTGAGATGGTCTCTCAACGAAAAGGTGAAATGACCAACATGGAAAATAAAGATGAGCGCACGTATCTGGAGTTTGAGATTCCATCGCGCGGTCTGATAGGGATGCGCAGCAATATGCTAACTGCAACAGAAGGAGAAGCGATCATGGCACATCGTTTGAAAGGTTTCGAACCCTTTAAGGGAGATTTCTCTAAAAAGAGAAACGGCGCCATCATTGCCATGGAAACAGGTACTGCTATTGCATATTCCATAGACAAACTGCAAGACAGAGGCAGGTTTTTTGTAGAACCCGGAGAAGAAATCTATGCCGGACAGGTAGTAGGAGAAAACAACAAACAGGATGACCTGGTTGTGAATCTTACAAAAACCAAAAAACTCAGCAATGTGAGAGCATCCGGATCAGACGATAAGGTACTCATTGCTCCTGCAGTAAAATTCTCAATGGAAGAAGCACTCGAATATATTGCCAGTGATGAGCTTGTGGAATTTACACCAGCAAAGATGAGAATGCGTAAAACAATTCTGGATGAGCATGAGCGAAAAAGGATGAAAAAATAACACCTATCGCATGGTTACTGAAGATTTACCTGTCATACATGTTGCCATACCGGCCTATAATGAAGCAGATTACATACCACGGACAATTCAATGTTTGCAAGAACAGAATATTGATTTTCACACTTGGGTCTGTGTAAATCAACCTGATGAATTTCATCAGATATCAGAAAAAAAAGGCATCGTTGAAAACAACCAGGCAACCCTTTCCTGGTTAAAAATATGCAATCTTTCCCATCTGCATATCATCGACAGATCTTCCCCCGGAAAGGGATGGAAGAATTGTGCTGAAGGTGTGGGAATGGCAAGAAAAGTTCTTATGGATGAAATTGCACAAAATGCATCAAACCATGACATTATTTTATCAATGGATGCCGATACAATTTTTAATTCAGGATATATCCGATCTGTCGCAGAAATTTTTAAAGAGCATCCTGTTGCCGCGGGGTTATCGAATCCTTACTATCATCCGCTTATTTCCAATGCAACTATAAACAGAGCCATGCTCCGGTATGAAATTTACATGAGATACTATGCCCTAAATATGCGCTTTGCGGGAACACCCTATCATTTTACACCCCTGGGGTCCGCTATGGCTGCTCCGGTTTGGGCATATAAAAAAGTAAACGGGATGACCCCCAAAAAGAGTGGCGAAGACTTTTATTTTTTGCAGAAAATAGCGAAATCAGGAATATTATTAAAATACAACACGGAAATTGTTTATCCGGCAACAAGGTTGTCTGACAGGGTGTTTTTTGGAACAGGCCCAGCCCTGATGAAAGGCATCCGGCAGGGTTGGGGTGCATACCCGCTTTTTCATTTGCAATCATTTGAGAAAGTAAAAAAAACCATTTCGCTATTCCCCGAATTGATGAGACAACCCAAATCTACCCCTATGGATGATTTTTTCAGCTTACATTTTAAGAAAGATGATATATTTGAACCTCTTCGGAAGAATCATAAGAACCAGTTACGTTTCATCAAAGCTTGCCACGAAAAAGTTGACGGGCTAAGGATTTTGCAGTTTTTAAAAAGTGAACAATCCCTTTCGGATACCACAGATGAGCAAAACCTGATGCATTTCTTTCTGAACTATTTCCCCAAAGCGCCTGTTATGAAAAGCGTAAAAAATCTGAACTTTTTAAGGACAGATGTTGAGACTATTGACAAAATCCGTAATTTTCTGTTTAAAGAAGAATTAGAAATACAAAGAAAAAATGCTGGATACGAATATCAGTCTTTATGATCTTATTGTAATAACCGGATGCACGGCAACGGGGAAAACCAGCCTGGCAGCACAGATGGCAGCCCGTTGCAACGGAGAGATCATTAGTGCCGACTCTCGCCAGGTATATAAAGGTATGGATATTGGAACTGGCAAGGACAGGGTAGATTATCATATTGACGGGAAAAATATTCCTGTTCACCTGATAGATATCGTAGAACCTGGATATGAATATAATGTTTTTGAATATCAGCAGGATTTTTTCCAGGCTTTTCAACAAATCCGGAGAAAAAAGGCACAACCCATCATGTGTGGAGGTACCGGTCTTTATATCGAAGCAGCATTGGCCAAGTATCGTATGTTAAAGGTACCCGAAAATGCTTCTCTGAGGAAGCAACTGCAGGAATGTACCATATCCGAGTTAGAAGAAAAACTTAAAAGTTTGCGTTCTGTGCACAATACAACCGACATTACGGAGCGAAACCGGCTGATCAGAGCTATTGAAATAGAAACATACCAGAAAGATCACCCCGGAAAAAGACAACTGTTTCCGGAATTTTCTACAATTATTTTTGCCACAGATTATCCTCGCCAAATCGTAAGGGAGCGCATAACTAATCGCCTAAAATACAGACTGGAGAACGGAATGATCAACGAAATACAACAATTGCTGAAAAATGGATTAAAACCAAGTCAGTTAGAATTTTACGGATTGGAGTACAAATACATAACACAGTATTTAACAGGTGACTTAACCTATGATGAGATGTTTACCAAACTCAACACCTCCATTCACCAGTTTGCAAAACGGCAAATGACCTGGTTCAGGCGAATGGAACGAAAAGGATATAAAATACACTGGATTCGTGGAGAATTAAACCAGGAAGAAAAAATACAATTCATGATCAAACAAATTCAACAAAAACACAAGGAATAATATGGAAATGCGCATAGGAGAGCTTGCAGCTTTGGGAACCGCTTTTTGCTGGGTAATCACAGCAATTGCATTTGAAGCAGCAAGCAGAAAGGTAGGAAGCATTTCAGTAAATATAATCAGACTTGTGATCGCATTGTTTTTAATTGGATTTTACACCTGGTTTTCACGAGGGTTATTTTTCCCTGTTGACGCCACCTTGTATTCATGGTTATGGTTGATCCTTTCAGGTCTTATTGGTTTTGTAATAGGAGATTTATTCCTTTTTGAAGCTTTCACGCTGATCGGTTCCAGACTTTCTATGCTGATCATGACCCTTGTGCCACCCATAACAGCACTTCTGGGTTGGATGATCATGGGTGAAACCCTTACGATTGTAAATTTAATGGGTATGACATTAACCATTTCAGGGATTGGATTGGTTATATTTCAACGATCCAACAGCAAAACCGGAAAAGTAAAATATCCTGTCAAAGGTTTGTTTTTCGCATTTCTGGGAGCGGTTGGTCAGGCTACCGGATATGTGCTCAGCAAATACGGAATGGGCGATTACAATCCTTTTGCCGCTACTCAAATAAGGGTAATGGCAGGAATTTTTGGTTTTTCAATTATCATTACCATTTTCAGGAGATGGAAACCGGTTTTGGTTACTTTAAAAAAAACGCAGCCTATGATGCTAACCACATTAGGTGCTACATTTGGCCCATTTATAGGAGTTTCCTTATCGCTACTTGCTGCTCAGCATACACAAACAGGGATAGCAGCCACCATCATGGCCATTACCCCTATTTTGATCATTCCGCCAACCATGATCTTTTTCAAACAACCCACCAGCTGGAAAGAACTTGCAGGTGCTATCGTTAGTGTGGCAGGAGTTTCTTTATTTTTTCTTTTTTAAAACTGTAAAACAAAAGCCTGTCAGTTTCTTCCCCCGGGAGGTCCCCCCCGCCGTTTTTCCCTTAACAGATTGCGGTTGAAGTCGCGCTCTGCCTTGTAAAGTTTTACAACCTTCAATACGGGTAGAATCTCCATAAATTTATCGTGATATTGCCTGCGCAATGCCGTCATTTCTTCCATGTTTTCAATTTCAGAATTAGCAATCTCAACCAACTCTTCTTCTTTAAGTTCTTCCGGATTATTGATCCTTTCTCTTTCTGCCCGGTGTTTGATCATTAATTCATTTCTTTTCTCCATGTAGTCGTTGTATACGGGCCAAAAAATTTGTGCTTCTTCAATGGAAAGGTCCAATTCTCTGGTAATAAAAGCCACTTTCTGCGATTCCAGTCGTTCCTGATGGTTTTGCCATTGTCCTCTACCTGGTGGTTGAGCAATTGTTGTCAGAGAGATCATAGCCATAACACAAACAAGAAATAATTTTCTTACCATACTATTTAGTTTCATGATGTAAACATTTTAATGAAATATTTTCAGTTTTTATCAAATTCAGTCAAAGGGGTAATCCATATAATAATCATTGTATTGCAGCAGATATTCAATGGTTTGCTCTTCCTGGTAGTTTGGGTCTTCAGGCAATTGTGTTATGATGTCAGGATCTGTTTCATAAAGCAATTCATAATAAACCTCGCTCTGATACTCGGAATACCATGCCAGCTGTTCATCGAAGGATTCATGATCGTAGAGGGCAAAATTGTTATCAGCGCTCATATCCGAATCAAGAAACAGGAAATACGACATCAGCACCAATACAACTGTGGTAAGTCCTGCCGTAACAAAGCGAGGTTGAAAGACAGTATTTAATGCAAGAAAAATAGGATGAACCACAGGTCTGTTTTGTCTCTGAGCAATCTGCCCCGGAAGATCAGCAAAATAGTTACCGGGCACCTCAAAGGGGTTTTCATTGGGAAGATTGGATAAACCAGGAGCAATTTCCTGAAGTTCTTTATTTATTTCTTTGTTTTTCATCTGTTTATAATTTCCAATTTGATGACTATGAAGTACTTATGTTTATAATGAGAAACCGATAATGTCAGCGCTACGCGCCTTTGGATTCACTGGTAGCATTAGATTTCTAA
>CAZPVB010000125.1:0-11900 GCA_964589855.1 uncultured Bacteroidales bacterium | reverse complement strand
AGGAGATAAACCAGGAGATAAACCAGGAGATAAACCAGGGATTAAACCAAAAAGACAGAACTATGGATACACCGAGTTTTAAAGAAGATCACATCAGCCAAATCCCTGCTTTGCAACTGTTGCAGAAATTAGGCTATCAATACTTAACACCTGATGAGGCTATGCATTTGCGTGGCAATAAAACTACCAATGTGCTTTTGGAAGATGTTTTGCGCAAACAGCTTAAAGAGATTAACAGTATTCAGGTAAGTGCCTCCAAAACAAGCATTTTCACCAACGAAAATATTGAACGGGGAATTCTGACTTTAAAAGACCTTCCCATGAATGAAGGCTACATCCATGCCTGTGAAGCTGCATATAATTTGCTCACTTTGGGCAAAGCTTTGGAACAGAGTATTGATGGTGATAAAAAAAGCTTCACGTTGCAATACATCGACTGGAAAAACATTGAAAACAATGTTTTTCATATTACAAATGAATACAGTGTAATGCGGAGTACAAGCAAAGAACATTACCGTCCCGATGTAGTATTATTTGTAAACGGCATTCCCCTTTGCATCATTGAATGCAAACGTCCTGATATGAAAGAACCTTTAAAGCAGGCTATAAGTCAACATTTAAGAAATCAACAGGACGATGGGATACGCCAACTCTATGTTTATTCTCAGCTTGCCTTAAGTCTTGCCACACAAGAGGCTTCCTATGCCACTAATTCGACACAGGAAAAATTTTGGTCAAAGTGGTTGGAAAAGTTTGATACTGAAACAGAAGAGAAGGAACATTTTAACAAACTGTTTGAATTGAGAAATTCTCCACTTTCCCCAAAACAAAAAGAAAAATTATATTCCGACAGATTCCAATATATAAGACCATATTTTGAAGCGCTGGAACAAGAAGAAATACAAATCACAGAGCAAGACAAGTATTTGTTTGGCTTATGCAGACCAGAACGCTTATTGGATATTGCATTTAGTTTTATATTATTTGATAATGGAACTAAAAAAATAGCACGTTACCAGCAGTTTTTCGCCATCAAAAAATCCATGAAGAGGATGTCTGTTATGGAAGAGGGAAGACGTAAAGGTGGAGTGATTTGGCACACGCAGGGAAGCGGAAAATCGTTGACAATGGTCATGCTGGCACAAGCCATTGCTATGGAACCTTCAATCCGTAATCCTAAAATAATATTGGTTACTGACCGTACCGATTTAGACAGGCAGATTACCGGGACGTTTAGAAAATGTGGCATGTTTGTGGAAAATGCAACTACCGGAAAACGTCTGGTTGATTTACTTGAAAGCAAAAGTGACGCAGTTGTAACTACGGTCATTAATAAGTTTTCGGCTGCCATGAAAAAAATTAAAAAATCATTGGAAAGTCACGATATTTTTGTTTTAGTTGATGAAGGTCACAGAACCCAACATGGAATATTCAATATCGACATGCAAAAAACCTTGCCAAATGCTTGCTTTATTGCTATGACCGGAACTCCACTTTTTAAGAAAGACAAAAGTACGGCTGCCAGGTTTGGAGGTATAATTGATGCCTACACCGTTGACCAGGCAGTAAAGGATAAAGCAGTTGTTCCGTTGTTATATGAAGGACGTTTAGCAAGGCAAACAGTAAATTCCAGTCCCTTGGATACGTTTTTTGATATGGTTTCTGAACCCTTGACAGAATACCAAAAAGCTGATTTTAAGAAGAAATTCAGCAGGGCTGACCAATTAAACAGTGCCGAACAAAAAATCTATGCGATTGCATGGAATATTAGTCTACATTTTAAGGATAACTGGCAGGAAACGCCTTTTAAAGCGCAATTGGTTTGTGATAAAAAGATAAATGCCATACGTTATAAAGAATTTTTAGATGAAATAGGAATTGTAACAAGTGAAGTGCTGATTTCACCGATTGATGAAAGAGAAGGTGAAGATAGTGCATATGAAAAATCGAGCGAAAAAGAGAATCGTTTTTGGAAAAAAATGATGGATGAACATGGAAACTCAAAAACCTATGAGAAAAATATTATCAATCGTTTTCAAAATCAAAAAGCCCCGGAAATAATAATTGTTGTGGATAAGCTTTTAACCGGCTTTGATGAGCCAAAGAACACCGTGCTTTACTTAACGCGTAATTTACAAAGTCATAAATTACTTCAAGCCATTGCCAGAGTTAACAGAGTTTACCCTGACAAGGAATTTGGTTATATCATTGATTATTATGGCGTAATTGAGAATTTGGATGATGCTTTATTGTTGTATTCCTCATTTGAAGATTTTGATGTGGATGATTTGGAAGGCACATTGGTAAATATTAATGAAGAAATCAAAAAGCTCCCTCAAAAACATTCCGAGTTGTGGGATATTTTCAAATCGGTAATGAACAAGCGGGATGCAGAAGCCTATCAAATACTATTAAAGGACGAAGCCATACGAGTAGTCTTTTACGACAAACTGGCTTCGTATGCAAAAGCGTTAAAACTGGCTCTTTCTTCTATGCAGTTTCACAAAGCCGTGGAAGAGAAAACGATTAATCGTTACAAAGAAGACTTAGCAATGTTTATGAAACTACGTATGGCAGTAGTTGAAAGATATTCTGATTCGGTGAATTACAAACAGTATGAGGGACAAATTCAAAAACTTATTGACACACATATTACCACTGAAAAAGTCGAGGTGATAACTGAATTGGTAAACATTTTTGATAAAGAGAAATTTCAGCAAGAAGTCGAAAACACAACAGGAAAAGCAGCCAAAGCGGATAAAATCGCAAGTCGCACAGCCAGGTATATTTCCGAGAAAATGGAAGAAGACCCGGCATTTTATAAAAAGTTTTCTGAACTACTCAAAGAAACCATTGCCGATTATGAGGCAAAACGAATTGATGAAGTACAGTATTTAAACAAAGTACAGGAAATCATGGAAAATGTTTTGGCACATACTGACGATGACCTTCCGGAAGAAATAAGAGATAAACATGTAGCAAAAGCATTTTATGGATTAACATTTGAATCCCTGGAAGGAAAAATTCAGGATGCAGTAATTAAAACTCAGATATCAGTTCAAACTGCTTTAAAGATTGATGAATTAATAAAACAGGCTGTATTAGAAAATAGTCACCCAATAGTGGATTGGCAGTCTAAATCGAATATTACCGGTAAACTTCAAATCGAAATTGGAGATTATTTAATTGATGAAGTGCGAGACAAATACAACATCAGCCTTTCATTTGGAGAAATGGACGAAATTGCAAATAAGTGCATTGAAGTTGCTAAACTGCGTTATAAATAATGGATACATCAATTCAATTTGGCAGCAAAAAGATAGATTTTCAATTGAAGTATTCCTACAGGAAAACTCTTGAGATTACCGTAACACCCGACTTGGAGGTGTTGGTGAAGGCTCCCGTGGATAGTTCGCTTGAAAAAATTAAGGAAAAGCTTTTAAAGAAAGCTCCATGGATAATAATACAGCAAAGCTTCTTTCTTTCATTTCATCCAAAAACACCACCCCGCAAATATATTGGAGGTGAAACTCATTTGTATTTAGGGCGTCAATACCTTTTGAAAATTGAATCATCAAAAAAAGATTCCGTAAAATTGAAGGGCAAATTTATTGAAGTACAAACCACTGACAAATACAAAGTAAAAAAACTTGTACAAGAATGGTATCTCCTTCATGCCAAATTCAAATTCAAAGAAATAGCTGAACCTTTAATTGAAAAGTTTAAAAAATACAAGGTGACACCTGATTCGATTGTTTTCAGAGATATGCCAACACGGTGGGGTAGTTGCACACCAAAAGGGAAAATAATTTTAAATCCTGAATTAATTAAAGCACCAAGGGGTTGCATTGAATATGTAATAATACATGAGTTGTGTCATTTGATTTATCATGATCACACCAGAAAATTCATTGATTTACAAACTAAAGAAATGCCTGATTGGGAAAAATGGAAAATGAAACTGGAAAACTTATTAGCATGAAGAAAGAGCTAACCCAAATTGTAAGCAAATTGCCAAAGTCCCACAAACCAACCCTTCATGCAAATCTTTGTCAAAGAACCTCCAAAACCGACCCAGTTTTCCAACAGGGCATTTAGATTGCCAACGCTCAAAAAAAAACAAAATTCCGGATAAAAACCATCCTAAACTGTCAGGTTTTTCATTATCTGCGTCTTTGATTTTGTTTAAAAATTATTTACAAACTTAAAACATAATTCAAATGATGTATCCAAAAATGAAAACCGGAATTATAACCGTTGCTTTTTTATTTTTCACAGTCAACCTTACAGCAACCCATCGTGAAAGTTCTGAAAAAGGCATTTCCTTTACGGATAAAACTTACGAGTCAGCGCTACAGATGGCGAAAGAGAGCAACAAAGTTGTTTTTATGGCATTTCATGCCGAATGGTGCGGGTTCTGCACAAAACTAAAGGAAAATACTTTTCCTGATGAGCAGGTGGGAAAACTATTCAATCAGTACTTTATTAACCTTTCGGTTGATATTGAAAAAGGAGAGGGTGTTTCACTGAAAGAAAAGTATAATGTTAATCGCTATCCTACTTTGATATTTGTGACCCCTGAGGGTGAGATCATAAAAGAATCAAGGGGATATAAAAAGCCAGATAAAATGATGGGACTGGCACAGGAAGTACTCAACCTGTAAATTGTCCTGCAAATGAGTCCCGCAATCATTTTAACCCAAATCAGCATCAAAATCTTGTTGCTGAGTTCACTCTCCTTTTGGGTTGTTATAGCAGAAGGGAGTGAGAGAACCTATAAAGAAAAAGAAGACAGTGCTGCTGAGCGGTTCCAATGGGGCATCATCCCAGCTGCATCTTTTGATGCTGACCTGGGATTCAGGTATGGAGCAGTAGTAAATTTCTTCGATTATGGAGAGAAACCCCATACACCTTTGTATGATCAGTACTTATTTCTAAGGTTTACCAATTCTACCGGTGGTACTTTGCTTGCGCAGGCATTGCTGGAAAGCGACAAGATCATCAGAGGAGCAAAAGTATTTTCCGAGGTCAGTTATATCGATGATTCGCGGCTTGATTTTTATGGTTTTAATGGGCGAAACGCAAAAATTCAGGAAAATATCTTTTGGGGAGAAAACCAAATTGAACTGCACAATGATTTCTATACCAAAAAACGCAGTATGCTTCGCTTACGTACAGATATTCAGGCCTTTCTGGGCACTGAAAAACTGAGAGTACTCATGGGCTACACCTTTCAAAGGTTTGTTTTTGAATCTGGAGAAAACCTGCAATCCGTTGATTTTCAAAATCCCGATTGGGAAAACAACACCCTTTTCGACTTGTACAACCAATGGAACATTATAGACCACGAACATTCTGGCGGTGAGAACAGGCACTTGCTGAAAGCAGGACTGGTTTTCGACAACCGCAACCATTTGTGCTATTGTACCAATGGTGTATGGGCAGAAACAATGTTGATCTTTTCACCAGAAAATGCCACATCCGGATTGTTCAGCAGACACATTGCCACCTTAAGGCATCATATAAGTATGGTTGATGAAAGATTTACTTTTTCCTACCGGCTGAGCAGTCAGCAAAAAATATCCGGAACAACCCCTTTTTACATGCTGCCGTGGTTTTTTGATTCACGTCTTACCCAGGACGGACCAGGTGGAGCATTCAGTTTAAGAGGTGCTTACCGCAATAGAACAATTGCAGATGGATTCCTTTCATCTAACATTGAACTTAAATATAAACTCCCGACCATTCACTTTCGCAATCATGAGTTTTTTGCATCCCTCACTGCTTTTTACGATAACTTATTCATCACACAAAACTATCCCGTCAATACAGGGCAAGTACCAGAAGATTTAAGAAACCAGTTTTTCGATATCCAAAAGCAAAAAATCCATCATACCTACGGTCCTGGTGTATACATTGTATTTAATCAAAACAATGTGATCACAGTCAATTATGGATTTTCAACAGACCGACAGATCGGTAGCGGAGGATTGTATATCGGATCAAGTTTACTTTTTTAAAATAATCTGTCAGGATGATACCAATCTTCGTCTAAACAACCAAATTTGAAAATAATAAATGTTTAACTCAAAAAATAATTCAATCATGACAAAAATTGCCATCGTTATCTTTTCGGATACTCAAACGGCAGAAGCCCTTGGAAAAGTATCAAATGCCTTTGTGCTGGCCAATGAAGCACTGGAAAACGGAGATGATCTCAAGATTATTTTTGAAGGAGCCGCCACCAAATGGATCGGTGAACTCGAAAATAAGGAACACAAAATCCATGAACTTTATCAAAAAGTAAAACCTCACATCACAGGTGTTTGTGCCTTCTGCGCGCAGGCTTTTGGAGTGAAAAACCAGGTTGAAAAGTCCGGTTTAACACTACTGGATGAATACAAATCACATCCAAGTCTCAGAACGCTTTTCGCAGAAAACTATCAGGTGCTTAGTGTTTAAAAAACCGGTCATATTCAAAGACTGAAGATTTATGAACCGAGCCATGACAATAATATTGACACCCACGCGGATGATTAGATTTCGTAGCATGGACAAAAATACAAAACCGGGGTTCTGGCGAGCTCCATCTGACCGAATTAATCAAATTATAAACAGATAAAAAAATTTGATCATTTTTATTATTCAAAAAAAACAATCATGACAAATAAGAATAAAAAAACACTTAAGATCATTGCCATTATAGCCCTTATCTTGATCATTGGTGGCGGAGCATACGGATTTTATTTGTACAACCTGCCTCATAGAAACGTGCAGACAAGCAATACCGACCATAAAGTAACCGTATCAGAACTTGTAAATGAATACCTTTCTGATCCCCAAGAAGCAAATAAAAAGTATCTGGCTGATGATGGAGACTCAAAAATCCTGGAGGTTACAGGCACCATTAAAGCAATACAGGAGAATTTTAAAAAACAAAAAGTTATCATCCTTCAACAGGAAGGAGACAAGGCAGGGGCAAGTTTCACTTTTCCGGCAGAATCTGCAACAGACCTCAGCAACCTCGAAACAGGTCAGACAATAACCCTTAAGGGAGTAATCAGATCAGGACCTTTCTATGATGCAGATCTAGACATGTATGTAAATGCCGTTGTTGATGAAAGCGACCTTATAATCTGATCTTCAAAGTATTCCCCACAAATACAAACAAAATCATTCAATAAACACTATTTTTTAATCCTTTAAAAACTCATTACAATGAAAACCACAATGTTAAAAAAAACCGTACAATCAATCTTTATTTTTATTTTTCTTTTTTCATTTTCATCTTCGGCTCAAAAACTTGTAAGTAATCAAACTCACATAAAGTTTTTCTCTACAACACCAGCAGAAGACATTGAATCTAACAACTACGCTACCACAAGTACCCTTGACACAGAGAAAGGAGCAATTGTGTTCAGTGTGCCCATGCAAAGTTTTGAATTTGAGAAATCACTGATGCAGAAACACTTTAATCAGAAAAAATTCCTTAACACCAAAGAACACCCTACCGCAAAACTCACAGGCGAAATAACTGACATTGAAAAAGTTGATTTTAGTCAGGACGGAACCTATGATGTAAATGTGAAGGGAGATCTTACCATCAGGGGTGTAACTCAGTCCATCAATGAAAAAGGTACAATCGTGATAAAAAATGGCAAAGCAACCGCTAACAGCAAATTTTTTGTAACATTGGCCGATTATGGGGTTGAATTTTCAAGTGGCAAACCTTCAAAAAATATCGCCGACAAAGTAGAAGTAACTGTGTTGGCAGAATATCCTTTATCAAAATAAATGGCAGATTATAATGCATAATTCTCTCATCAATAGCTTTTTGTTTTTGTTTATGTTTTCCAACATCTCCGGCATACCCCTTTTCAAAAGGGCAGCCGGAGATTTTCAGCACAAACCGGCACATTTCTTATTTTACCTGGAAAGAAACCGGGACGCCGATAAAGTTTATTATCAGGTAAATACTGACAAAAATGGTTTCTTAAATACAAAAGATCCTATTGAAATATTTTGGATAAAATACACACAGAAACGACAAAAAGAGCCTTTAACAAGAATTCAAAAAAAATTTTCTTACGGGATTAGGTATCAAAACATCTCAAAGAAAGAAGCAACATTTCAATTTGCTTCAACTCCTGAAAGATATTTTGTCCTAAAGCAAAACAAATCCGGCGAATACAAAGTGTTTACAAATATAAATGACAAATGGGCAGTGCTGGAAAAAATGTCTGTACACTTCTCTGGAGGAACCTATTTAATGCCGGTATTAGGGCATATAGAGTTATTCTTCTCTGATCCTTACTCTGGAAATCTATCTGTTCAGAAAATTGAACCTTAAAGTACGGAAAAACTCCATTCAAAACTCCTCAAAAAAGAGGTTAAACATTTATACTATATTCATTACGATTTTTTAAAAATAAAGAGAACAATGAAATCGTTCATACCATCCATTTACCGACTTATCAAAGGAATCGAAAATGCAAACCCAGGCAGTGGAAGGCAACTGGCTGAAGTGGTAGCAAGACATATTCCTGAAAAAGAAGAAATGTTGCCATTGGCAGATTTTGATCATCCTCATAATCAAAGTTATGGCAGAACTCTTTTATACCATAAAAATAATTTCTGCATTTATTTAATGGCCTGGAACCCCGGAGATTTCACTGCCATCCACGATCATGGAACTACTGAATGGGGTTGTGTGTATGCCTTTGATGATTTTACACACAGATTATACACCCTGAAGGAAAATTTGTTAACCCTTAAAAGCGATAAAAAGTTCCTAAAAAGTAGCATTGCCAGGATTGGTTCTGATACGGTGCACATGATGGGCAACATGCATCAAAAAAAACAAAACCTGTCCTTGCATATCTATGGGACAAGCAAACCAGAAAAAGGATTGGCACAACAATCAAAAGTGTATTTTCCTGAATTGGGAAAAACTGTTATCAGTGATGGACCTGCTTACTTGCACCATCAGCAGCAGCCCATACATAATACGATAATTCAATTAGAAACAGAAAAAGAAACCCTAAAAGATTACCTTGAATTACGCAAAGAACAGGCAAAACTTTCGGGTAATCAATACCCTGAAATATTGGATGCTTATCAGTCTTCTTAAAAAATGTTGCTGAAATGATAAACGAATATTTGATATATTTCTTCACTGCTTTTGCAGCAAGTCTGCTGGGAGCGATCCCTTTTGGTTTGGTAAATCTAAGTGTTCTGCAAGTAGCAGTAAACCGTGGACAGAAAGCTACATGGCCAGTAGCTTATGGAGCAACAGTCATTGAAATTGGCTATGCCATCATTGGTCTGCTAACCGGAAATGCCATTTTTAAACTACTCAACAACGAACAAACCATCAATGGTTTTATTTTTTGGGTTTTAACCATTATGGGGATCGTCTTTTTGATCAGAAAAAACCAGGTACAGAATTCACAACATTCTACCCTGGGAGGATTTTTTTATGGAGTCATGCTGAATTTGCTTAGTCTGCAAGTATTATTGTACTGGATCATCGCCTCAGGATATCTCATTTCAAGCGAATTACTTATCATCAGTCCTTCATCTGTTGTTTTATTTCTTGCTGCCATCTGGATTGGCAAGATGGCCGTTTTGCATGCTTATGCTGTGTTGGGTCGGCAGATCATTACACGTTCTCAAAAAATATCAGCAAACATAAACCGGATTATTGGAAGTATACTTATTGCCCTGGCAATGATCAACGCCTTCAGATACTTCGTGTAAAAGAATCAGTTAATTCGTTGTTCAATGATCAATGAAGCTTATCTTTGCAGCATAAAAATGATTGCTATGGACAATATACATGTTTTTGAGAACCGTGATGAGTTATCAGATTTCTTTGCCCGTGATCTTTCTGAAAAAATAAATGCAAAATCCGGTAAAGAAGCTTTCTCAATATCACTTTCAGGTGGATCTACCCCTAAACACATATTTCAATATTTATCATCGCACTACAACAAAAATATAAACTGGAAAAAAGTACACTTTTTTTGGGGTGATGAGAGATGTGTACCTCCTGATAATAAGGAAAGTAACTTCAGAATGACAAAGGAAAATCTATTGAAAAATATTCCCATTCCTGAAAACAACATTTTCCGTATAAAAGGCGAAAATGAACCCGAATCGGAAGCGAAAGAGTATGAAAAAACCATCAGGAAAAATATACCCTCTTTCAATGGCATCCCGGTTTTTGATTATGTAATGCTGGGATTGGGTGACGATGGTCATACCGTTTCTATATTCCCTGATCAATTACATCTATTTGACTTGAAAAACCTTACCGCTGTAGCAACCCATCCTCATTCAGGACAAAAAAGAATCACCATAACAGGACAATTGATCAACAACGCCAGGAACATTGCGTTTTTGGTTACTGGAAAAGCGAAAGCAGAGATGGTAAACACCATTGTGAAAAAGAAAAACGGATGGCAGAATCTTCCGTCCTCCAAAGTTCAACCAACTTCCGGAAAACTACTGTTTTTGCTTGATAAAGAAGCGGCTGCACTTCTCGCGCATGAATCCTGACCGCTAAAAAAAAATAGTGGTATGATATAGATTAAAAATGTTTCAGCAAGTACAACTTTGAAAAAAGTAAGACAGGTATTTTAAAAAATTTAAACAATTGAAGAAAGTATCACTCATATTTATTGTCTGTCTGCTAAGCCTGATCATTGAATCTTCTTTATTTTCGCAAAGTGTATTTTTACCTTCCAACCATCCCTGGCACGATTTCATTCAACGCATGGAGATCAAAAACGGAGAGAGCAGCCGGCAATTCCATGAAATGATAAAACCCTTGCCTGCAAAAGCAATGGTAGAATTCCTTGAAAAAACTGACAGCACTTCTGAGCATCTTACCAAAACCGACCAATACATCATCCAAAATATCCTGTGCCAAAATACCGAATGGACCAAAAGAGATCCTGACTCTTCAACCATATCGCTACCCTGGAACATATACAAGACCCCTTCCGACTTTTACCGTACTATGAACGAAGATTTTTTTCTGGCCATCAATCCTGTCATCAATCTTTCATACGGGCGTGAAAAAGGATCAGATTCGTGGAATTATCAAAACACCAGAGGAATAGAAATACGAGGCATGATCAACCAAAAGGTGGGATTCTATAGCTTTATTACCGATAACCAGGCACGTTTCCCTGTTTATGTAAACGAAAAGATAAATGACCAGCAGGGGGCAATACCCGGTGAAGGATGGAATATACCTTTTAGAAACAATGGATATGACTTTTTTACAGCACGCGCATATATAACTTTCAGGGCAACTAAAAATATTGGATTACAATTTGGACAAGACCGCAACTTTCTGGGCTCGGGAAAAAGATCTCTGCTGCTTTCAGACTATTCGCAAAACTACCTGTTCTTAAAAGTCAACACCCAGGCAGGGAGATTTCATTTCCAGAATCTGTTTGCACGGCTGGTTGATTTTCCTCTTCGTACTTATGGCGGACGAATGTATGATCCAAAATATATGGCTGCCCATACACTCTCCATAAAAATAACACCCCAATTTGAAGTGGGATTTTTTGAGAATGTGGTTTTCGGGCGGTCAGATACCTTGTCTAAAAGAAATTTTGACCTGCATTATCTGAATCCCATCATCTTTTACCGGGCAGCAGAGCACCATATTGGCGATCCGGATAAGATTGCCCTGGGAACTACATGGAGATGGATCACTCCATGGAAAATGGCATTTTATGGTCAGATCTATTTAGATGATTTTCATATTGGGGATATCAGAAACGACATTGACAGTTTGCTTGTAAGCGTGGGTTTGCGTAAAGAAAGAAAATTTGAGAATTATGCATCTTTTCGAAACAAGTTTGGATTGCAGGCAGGCATTC
>CAZPVB010000124.1:0-11902 GCA_964589855.1 uncultured Bacteroidales bacterium | reverse complement strand
ACTGATTCATCTGTTTATAATTTGATTAATTCGGTCAGATGCCTGCCCCGTTCTTCTCTTACGGGGGAGCTCGCCAGTAATGTCTGACACGTGTAAATAATTTTCGGTTGAAATTATCGTACGGTCGGATGTCAAGAATATTGCAATGGCTCGGTTCAAAAACGAGAATAACGCAGTATTTGGCGTTTTCTTGCAAAGACTAATTAGAAAAAGTAAAAAAGATAAACGTAATGAAACAGGAAAATTGCCGGATGCATAGATTTAATCTGTATAAAAATCCTCCAAAAGAATTTTCTTTCCTTTACGAAAAATCCTATAAATTTGCTCTCAGTTTTAAAAACCTTCTTGTAATCAGTATTTTGAATATAATCTTATTGGGTTTGATGAAAATAGATCAAAAATCTTGCATTATTTATAGTTTTGCATTGTTTATTACCATCGGAAATTCTATCTTTGCACCCTTTTTAGCATAATTTATTTATACTAATGTACTCTTTATTAGATTGGTTAGTGTATTCATGACAAGATAATAAAAAGTACTGTTGACTTTGGTAAATCTCCGGTATTGTGGCAATAGATGTGATTCTGGATGTATTTGGCAAAACATATCAGGTTCAAAAAATATCCAACAGATTATTGAATCAAAAATTCAGTACATTTTAAGTGCGCCGATGGTTCGCTATGGTATTATAAACAATAAGATTTTTCAAAATATAGAATTAACATCATATTATTAAAAATAAAATACAATGCAAAATAAAGGTTTGATCAGATTTTTCGCCATTGCTTTTGCTGTGGTGTGCCTGTACCAGTTGTCATTTACCTACTTTTCCAATAAAGTAGAAAATGATGCTGATAAATATGCCAATAGCCAACGAATCGAAAATATGGCAGAAAGAATCGCAGGCAACGATGAATTAAGGAAAATGGTTGTTTTGGATTCATTAACGAATGTTTACAGAAGATTTTATCTGGATTCTATGATGGGTGAAACTGTTTTGAACATTGGGGTGAAAAAATACACCTTTGCCGAAGTGAAGGAAAGAGAATTAAACCTTGGTCTCGATCTCAGAGGCGGTATGAATGTTACGCTTGAGATAGCTGTATCAGAAATTGTCAGGGCATTGGCAGGCAACAGCCAGGATCCTACCTTTCAGACAGCCATGGAAAACGCCATTCAGGAGCAAAGAGATGGTAGCCGCCAAGACTTTGTTGATCTTTTTGGTGAAGCTTTTCAGGAAGCTGATCCCAATGCCAGCCTGGCTGCCATTTTTGCTACCCCCGAAATGCGTGACAGAATCAATTTTAACTCATCCAACGAGGAGGTTTTAAGTGAAATTCAAAGACAGGTAGATGATGCTATAGATCGTTCTTTTCAGATACTGAGAACAAGAATTGACCGGTTTGGTGTTACACAACCCAACATTCAGCAATTGCAAACCTCGGGCAGGATACTCATAGAACTGCCAGGTATCAAAGAGCAGGATCGTGTAAGACGCCTTTTGCAAGGTACTGCAAGATTGGAATTCTGGGAAACATACGAGTTTTCTGACGTGTATTCCTACCTGGATGAAGCCAATGAAATTCTTGCACAACAATCTCAGCAGGACGAACCCACCACAGATACTGTAAATGATATTGAAACTGATGCAGATGATGCCATCGAAGAACTCCTTGATGACCAACAGACTGATACCTTAGATGCTACAGAAGAATCTGACACAATTTCAGATGAAGATGAACTCCTGGATATGCTTTCCACCGACCTGGATGAGGAAGTTCAGGCTGATGCTGAATTTGAACGTGAAAATCCTTTGTTTGCTCTGCTGAACCCAAACATCTCAATGGATCCACAATCACAGCAACCCTTTCTGGGAAATGGTCCTGTTGTAGGTTCTGCAGCTATTAAAGATACACTCAAGATCAATAGCTATTTACGACAGCCAAACATCAGAAGTCTTTTCCCCCGTGAATTAAGATTGCGCTGGACAGTGAAACCTCAGGGGGAAACTGAAAATATTCTTCAACTAATCGCCATCAAAGTACCTACCCGTGGCGAACCACCCCTTACCGGTGAAGTAATTGTAGATGCAAGGCAGGATTTTAGTCCCAACGGTTCCGCTGAAATTTCTATGACCATGAACAGTGAGGGAGCACGCGAATGGAGAAGACTTACCGCAGCCAACATCGGAAGTTCAATCGCCATTGTGTTGGATGACTATGTATATTCTTTCCCTACAGTACAGAACGAGATATCTGGTGGACGGTCTTCCATAACCGGTAATTTTACAGTTGCTGAAGCACAGGATCTTGCCAATATTCTGAGAGCAGGATCATTGCCTGCTCCTGCGCGTATTGTCGAAGAGGCCATTGTAGGACCTTCGCTGGGTAGAGAAGCGATCAGCAGTGGGCTGACCTCTTTTGTTATTGCTTTTATCATTGTTCTCATTTACATGGCAATTTATTACAGCAGAGCAGGGCTTGTATCTGACCTGGCATTGGTAACCAACATCTTTTTTATCTTTGGGGTGCTCGCCTCCCTCGGGGCGGTGCTTACGCTGCCAGGAATTGCAGGTATTGTACTTACCCTGGGTATGGCAGTAGATGCCAATGTGATCATTTATGAAAGGATTCTTGAGGAGATCAGAGCGGGCAAAGGACAAAAACTGGCTGTTGCCGATGGGTATAAAAATGCTTATTCTGCCATTGTAGATGGTAATGTTACCACTCTTTTAACGGGTGTTGTTCTCTATGTGTTCGGTTCCGGACCGGTACAGGGATTTGCTACTACCCTGATCATTGGTATTTTATCATCTTTGTTTACGGCTGTTTTTATCTCAAGACTTATTTTTTCTGCCTGGATGGACAAAAATATTACCATTCGGTTTGATTCTAAAATCTCAAAAGACGTACTTACCAAAGTAAACTTTGATTTTATTGGCGTTAGAAAAAAATTCTATATTATTTCTACTGTAGTGATCCTTTTGGGTTTGGTTTCCTTCGCTTTAAGGGGATTGAATTATGGTGTGGATTTCTCCGGTGGTCGCTCATACGTTGTTAGGTTTGATCAGGATATCAATACAGTAGATATGCGCACTGCATTAATGGATGAATTTGGCGAAGCACCCGAAGTGAAAACTTTTGGTCCCAGCAACCAGGTAAAGATCACTACTGCTTTTTTGATTGATGATGAATCTACCGTTGCTGATTCAATAGCCGAAAGAACTTTATTTGAAGGGATTAAAGACTTTTTTGTTGAACCGGTTGATTACTCCGGATTTGTCTCTGAAGAAGAGGATAAGGTACTGGGTCGTTTAAGTTCTCAGAAAGTGGGTCCTACTGTTGCCTCTGATATTAAGAGAGGAGCTATAATCAGTGTGCTCGTTGCATTGGTCATTATTTTTCTCTATGTGGCGGCACGATTTAAGAAATGGCAATTTGGTGTAGGAGGCATCATTACCCTTTTCCATGATGCCATCATTGTTCTCTCTCTTTATTCAATTTTATATAATATCGTCCCCTGGACAATGGAGATTGACCAGACTTTTATTGCTGCTATTCTTACTATTATTGGGTACTCTGTAAATGATACCGTGATTATTTTTGACCGTATCCGGGAAAACACCAGATTGTATCCGAAACGAGACCTGAAGCTGAATATCAACAATGCACTCAACGCAACTCTTTCCAGAACGTTCAATACTTCAGGTACAACTATTGCTGTGCTGTTGATCATTTTTCTCTTTGGTGGCGAAGTGATCAGAGGATTTGCCTTTGCCCTGATGGTAGGGATTGCAATTGGTACCTATTCTTCGCTGTTTAATGCAACTCCCATTGCTTACGATCTCATTACCATGAAAAAAAATAAAAAAGGGGGCAAATAACCCTGTCTGCCAGGTAGATGGCAAAATTATTACAGAAAAGATTTTGAATAATTGATTTAATGTAGTAATTTTGCCATCCCAAAAATTTATCACTTTTTATATCGGATTAATCTATAAGATAATAATCATTTATATCTCAAAAAAACGAAAGATGAAAAAAGATATTCACCCAAAAAATTACCGCTTTGTAATTTTTAAGGACATGTCAAATGACTATGCCTTTCTTACCCGCTCGACAGCTACAACTAAAGAAACTGCCGTATGGGATGAAGACGGAAAAGAATACCCTTTGGTAAAACTTGATATTTCTCATACTTCGCATCCGTTTTATACCGGCAAGCAACAGCTTGTTGATACCGCAGGTAGAATAGATAAGTTTAAATCAAAATATGCAAAGCGTCAGAAAAAATAGTAATTTGTTTTTTCGCAAAGTTTGAAAGCCCTTTTTTGAAAAGGGCTTTTTTTTTAAAAATATTTTATATCTTTAGAGCCTTATGCGTTCAAGTATTGGATAAAACTAAATTGTATTGCAATGAACTATATCTTATTCGGAGATCAGACCAGAAACCACTTGCTCCCTTTTACTTTTACACGACCGATTGCAGATATCAGGATAGGTATTCTTACCCTGCGTGAAAAATGGGAGAAATTGCTCAATGCCAAAACTTCCACACTCACCGAACAGTATCTTAGTATTAAGTATCCATTGGTAAAAGAATCAGACAACTTTCTGATCAATGCATCCATAATTCCCAATAAAGTTATCGTTGACGAAATTCATAAACTATCTCCCAACCAAACACTTATTACCGGCGAAACCATCATTGCACTGAGACTGAAATCTGAAGATATTGAAAATCTTGACTGGGATCTGATTGATGCTGTAAAACCTTTAACTACTCAATCGCAGGTGCAAAAAGTTAACTTTTTGTGGGATCTGGTAAGACTTAATGAATCTAATATTGTCAGTGATTTTGATCTGATCACCCAGGGACGTACATCTCAACCTTTGCCAGAGCATGTGAAAACCATTGCTCCCGAAAATATTTTTGTTGAAGAAGGAGCCGTGTTAGAACATGTTACTATCAATGCTTCAGATGGTCCTGTTTACATTGGAAAAAATGCACAGGTTCTCGATGGAGCGATGCTCAGAGGTCCAATGGCTTTGGGTGAAGAATCCAAAATCAGAATGGGTGCCAAAGTGTATGAAGCAACATCCATTGGTCCACAGTCTAAAGTTGGTGGTGAACTCAGCCACTCTATTATTTTCGGATACACCAACAAATCTCACGATGGATTCCTGGGGCATAGCGTTATTGGAGAATGGTGCAACCTGGGGGCAGATACCAACACCTCTAACCTGAAAAATAATTATGATAATGTAAGATTATGGGATTATCAGGAAGAGAGCTTCGTACAAACCGACCTGCAGTTTTGTGGTACATTCATGGCAGATCATTCAAAGTGTGGCATCAATACAATGTTTAATACTGGTACCGTGGTGGGGGTAGGGGCTCAGATTTTCGGTGCTGGTTTCATGAGAAACTTTATACCCTCTTTTTCATGGGGTAGTGTATCTGGATTTTCCATTTATAATATAGATAAGGCAATTAAAACTGCAAAACGTGTTTTTGCCCGTAGAAACAGAGAGTTTGACCATAAAGAAGAAAGTATATTCAGATATGTTTATGAGCAAACATTGACTTACAGAAATATCTGAATCATACATCATACGCGTTAATCTCATTACAGGGGTTTAACAATATATTTACAGAATATGAGGGTCAGTGATGATCCTCTTTTTTTGTGTTTGAAATATTGAAATCACTTGCTGGCATGAGAGTTGAACGGTGTAGATAGGTTGTTTTTTAATAATTACATACCCTTGTTTTATTGCATTCATAATCAGATCCATATGAGTATAAGACTTTTGTTTTTCAACAAAATGGACTTGAGAGTATATGGATGCTATGACTTTTCTACTTAATTACTGACAAATTGACTGACTTAAAAATATGGATATTTTCTTGAATCAAAAAGATATAAATAAATTTGGAATGATGGATACAGAAACAGAATATATACCGCTGCTATCACCCGAAGAAGAGGAACAAATGAGTTCGGAAGACCTACCTGATTCCTTACCTATCCTTGCCTTAAAAAATACAGTATTGTTCCCTGGTGTGGTGATTCCCATCACAGTAAGCCGCGATAAATCCATTAAACTTGTAAAGGAGGTTTATAAAAAAGACAAAATCGTAGGTGTGGTGTCTCAAAAGGATGATGGTGTTGAAGATCCTGAATACAAAGATCTGAATATGATCGGAACTGTTGCTTATATACTTAAAACCCTTTCTATGCCCGATGGTAGCACTACTGCCATCATACAGGGGAAAAGAAGGTTTAAGATGGATGATCTGCTTGAATCTGAACCTTTTCTGAGAGCCAGAATCTCTCCATTTGATAAACCGATGAGCAAAAAAGCCGATAAAAACTTTAAAGCACTCATATCTACCATTAAGGATCTGGCTATCCAGATTGTTAATAAATCGCCTCACATTCCCAGCGAAGCTGCCTTTGCACTTAAAAATATTGAAAGTCCTGTTTTCCTGGTCAATTTTATCTCTTCCAATCTGAATATAGAAGTACCTGAAAAACAAAAACTTCTTGAGATTCTCGATATCAATCAACGGGCAAAGGCAGTGCTTGCTCATCTTACCAAAGAATTGCAGGTGGTGGAACTGAAAAATCAGATTCATTCAAAAGTACAGGGAGATATTGACAAACAGCAGCGCGACTATATCCTCAACCAACAGTTGAAAACCATACAGGAGGAGTTGGGTGGAAACCCCCATGAAGAGCAGATCAAAGAGCTTAAGAAAAAAGCATCCAAAAAGAAATGGGGTGAAAATGTGCAAAAAGTTTTTGATAAAGAGATTAGTAAATTACAACGGATAAACCCTGCCGCAGTTGACTATTCTCTTCAGATCAACTACCTGGAAACCTTACTTGAGTTGCCCTGGAATGAATTTACCACTGATCAGTTTGACCTGAACAAGGCGCAAAAAATTCTCGACAGAGACCACTACGGTTTAGAAAAGATCAAAGACAGAATTCTTGAATACCTGGCAGTACTGAAACTTAAAAATGATATGAAGTCTCCTATCCTTTGTTTTGTGGGTCCTCCGGGAGTAGGAAAAACTTCGCTCGGTAAAAGCATTGCAAGTGCTTTGGGGCGAAACTACGTGCGTATGTCGCTTGGAGGCCTGCGCGATGAAGCAGAGATTCGCGGACACAGAAAAACTTATGTAGGAGCAATGCCTGGTAGAATCATACAAAATCTTAAAAAGGCCAAAAGTTCTAATCCGGTTTTTGTTTTAGATGAAGTAGATAAAGTAGGTCATCAAAGTTTGAGTGGCGATCCTTCTTCCGCATTGCTGGAAGTATTAGATCCCGAACAAAACAATTCTTTCTACGACAATTTTCTGGAACTTGATTATGACCTGTCTAATATAATGTTCATTGCCACTGCCAACTCCTTGTCTACCATACATCCTGCCTTGCGCGACCGGATGGAGATCGTTCATTTGAGTGGATATATCGTGGAGGAAAAAACCGAAATAGCACGCAGGCACCTTATTCCAAAGCAACTTGAAGCACACGGTGTGAAAAAGTCGCAATTGAATTTTAACAAAACTGTTCTGGAAAAAATCATTCAGGATTATACGCGCGAATCGGGTGTAAGATTATTAGAAAAACAAATTGCCAAGATTGTCCGAAATCGTGCCAAGTCAATCGTTTTGGGTGAGAAAAAAGCCCGGGTGTTGAAAACTGCCGATGTTTCTGATATTCTGGGAGTGCCTGTTTACACACGCGAATCACAGATCATAAGGGATATGGCCGGTGTGGTTACCGGACTGGCCTGGACCAATACCGGGGGTGAGGTGCTCTATATAGAGGTCTCACTTTCAAAAGGAAAAGGTAATTTAACCCTTACCGGCAACCTCGGCGATGTGATGAAAGAATCTGCAACACTGGCGTATGAATTTATAAAATCGCACGCGCATGTTTTGAATATCGACCCCGATGTTTTTCCCAATTGGAATGTGCATATACATGTACCTGAAGGCGCAACACCCAAAGATGGTCCATCAGCGGGTATTACAATGTTTACCGCCCTGGTGTCAGCATTTACCCAGCGAAAGGTTAAACCTGCTGTGGCCATGACTGGTGAAATAACCCTAAGGGGAAAAGTTACCCCTGTAGGAGGTGTAAAGGACAAAATACTTGCTGCCCGAAGAGCGAACATTAAAAATGTGATTCTTTCCGAAGATAATGAGAAAGATGTGAATGATATTAACGAGGTTTATTTAAAGGGGTTGAATTTCCACTATATTTCCAACATGTTGGATGTTGTTGAACTGGCTCTTGAAAAAGATCTTGTTGACAAACCTCTTGATCTTCAAATATAGAGCACTAGTTTTTAAATCGTACGGTATCAAAAAAAAGGTAAACAAGGATTGTTATAAACAGACATTGTTTACCTTTTTGCTTTTTAATTAAAGACAGAGAGGACTACTTTTTTCTTCCCTTTTTAAAACCCTTCCCCTTTTCATCCAAATGTTCCGACCATGCTTTTTGAGTGGTGGTAGGACTGCTTACATACAGGTCGGAAATATTATCCTGTTGAGATTTTTCATCTCCTATTTCTTCTTTTGCTTCATTCTTTTTACCTTCTGTTGGCTGGTTGTTTTCATCATCAGTTGTTGAGGGTTCTCCTGGTGCCGGGTCATGAGGATGATTTGGAGTTTCTTCCGCGGATATATTGCTTAGCGGTTTTTCAGTAAAAAATCCGGTAAAAAATATTTCTTCGCTCGTACGCGTTTCAACAAGGGTCAGAAATACCGGAAGCGTTTTGTTATCTTTTGTTTTGATCCATACTTCTCTTCCTTTACCACTAACTTTTTTCACGCCTGTTTGTAAATAATTCTGCATATACTCGTTGTGTTTATCAGACTCTTTCTGCGGCATCAGCATTTTCAAGTCATTCCCGAGGACTTCCTCCCGATTGAAACCCCATAGTTTTTCTGCTGCTTTATTAAATAAAAGAATCGCCCCCCTGGCATTTGATTTTACAACACTATCCGGGCAATTTTCGAGGGTTTCCAGTAATTCTTTCTCTTTCAGTTGAAATTCATCCAGTTTATCCTGGTTTTGAGCATTTAATGCTTGTATGGTTGCCTGGTTTTCCCTCTCTTTTTCTGCCATTGCTTCCTGAGTAGCAGTAAGTTCTTCCATGTTTTGCCTCATCTCCTCCTCCTGGGCACGCATCTCCTCTGCCTGTTGCTGCGACTTTTGCAACAGCATAGCTGTTTGGGTGTTGATCTTTACGCTCGATATGGTCGAGGCGATACTTTCTCCAATTTTTTCTACAAAATCAATTTTGTATTTTTCTAAAGGTTCAAAAGAAGCCATCTCAATAACTCCATAAACCTGTTCATTTACTTTCAGTGGTATCAATAAAAGAGCGGAGGGGTTTTCTTCTCCTAATCCTGAGGTGATACGAATGTAATCCTGGGGTATTTCGGTAATATAAATGGGTTCTTTTTCCAAAAAGCATGTGCCCACCAGCCCCTCTCCGGGCAATATTTTTTTTTCCACATATTTACGCCGGTCGAAGGCATAGCATGCTGTCAACTCCAGATAATTTTCGTTTTTTTCTTTATCTTCGTTGAGAATAAAAATACCCCCCTGATTTACTTCAAGATATCCTACAAGATTTTTAATAATATCGTAGGAAAGTTCTTTCATATTGTCATTGTTATGCCTTAGTATATCTGCAAATTTGGCCAGACCCTGGGTTGTCCAGTTTCTTTTTTCATCTTCCACTTTTCTGATCTGTTCTTCTTCTTTTGCTGTTTTTAAACTCTCCCGCAAATCAAGCAATGCATTGCCCAACACATCATCCGCACTAAGGGGTTTATAAGCATGATCAAAATTGTTTTTGCCAATCTCTTCAGCGAAAATGGAGGTACCTTTTAGCCCTTTCAACAATTCATTTACCGATTGGGTCATTTGACCGACTTCATCTTTAAAAGGATAATGAAAAGCATTTGGCAATTCTCCTTTGCTCATTTTTTTCATTGTATTTATCAAACCTTTAATGGGGGTTGTAACGGTTTTCATAATAAAATAATTCACTGTTGAAAAGGTCACCCAGGTAAAAATCATGGCAAAAAGTAAAATTTTCAGGGTATTGTAAACAGGCTTGGTGATGAACTCTTTCCTGTCGATGCTAGCGGTGATATAAATATCAGCAGGTTGATAATATGTGAAATAATGATACTGCTTTTCACCTGTTAAAGGATCTATGATCTGAATTTCACCCTTTCTCTGATTTCTTATTTCCCTGAAAAATTCAGTGTTGGCAACATTTTCCCCCTTTTTATTCCGGTCAATCAGAACATTACCTTCTGAGTCGATCAGGGATAAATATCCGGTGTTGTATAGTATTCTGTTTTGAATCACTTCTTCTATCTCCTGGTAATTCTCACGTTCTGTAAGATTGAGCAACTGGGTCACCTGCTCTAACTCATTGCTGATCATTGCCCTTGCATCCTTTTTTTGAACGTTGATGCGATTGATCGTTGCCAAAACAGATATGATCATGATGGCAAAAAATATGGCCAGGTTCATACTTATAATTACACGCGCACTCAATGGCATATCTTTATACCACTTTTCCAGTCTTTTCATAGGTTTATATTTTTTTCGGTTGTAATAAGCAGCATTCCAATGTTTTTTGTTAGAGATAAATTAAGTCCCCGCCAGATGATTTTTAAACTACATGCTATATGTTTGCTGATCGCCGGGATTATCGCATTTTATAGATTTGAAATATTAGTGATCATGAATTTGATTGTTCTTCAAACATTAGTAATAATTTCCCAAAAGGAAATAATGGAACGATAAAAGGCCTATAAATGAATATATGGCATTATTGAATAGAATTTTCATATCTTAGGGCAGTCAAATTTATGTTTTTTTTGTTTGTTGAATCTACGTGAAATCATGAATTTGTAAAGAAAAATAATCTTCATGATTTTACACCCTGTTTGCTTAGCACCAACCTGAGATCGTTTGGAACCTTGAAAAACCACAAAAAAACTTTCATTTGATTGATATTTAGTTTTTTATTTCCAGAAAAAGGACTACTTTTGCAGTCCCATTTTTGGGGATAATTCACCTATTGTTGAACCCGGTAATGCTTGCATTGCCACATTTATTAATTAATCTTTAGATGCTAGAAGAAAACAAAAATTCTGCAGCAGAAAATGAAGAAGCTGCCAAAAACAACCAGGAAAACAATACCCAACCTGAACAACCTGAAAACAAAGAAGAACAAACTGCCCATGATTCTTCTGTAGAACAGGAAGACGAAAAAGCAGAGCAAACCGGAGAAGAAAGAAAAGAAGAAGAAACCACAGAGGAACCTGCTGCTGAAAACGTTGAAAAAGAAGAAAAACCTTTTGATGCCGATTCATTGGCCGAACCCGGTGACTTTGATTGGGATGCAGTGGGCAAAAAGCAAGATACATATTCGAAGGAAGAAAGAGAAAGATTGGAGAGTATTTATGATGATACCCTGAAATCAATCGGAGAAGGAGAAGTGATCGATGGTACGGTTGTGTCAAAAAATAACCGGGAAGTTGTTGTAAATATTGGATTTAAATCAGATGGTGTAATACCCGCTGCTGAAGTCAGATACAATCCAGACCTGGCTATAGGAGACGAAATTGAAGTATATGTTGAAAGCCAGGAAGATACAAGTGGTCAATTGGTGCTTTCTCATAAAAAAGCCCGTACACTCAGATCTTGGGAAAGAATTAATTCTGCTATGGAGCAGGATGAGATCATCAATGGATTTGTCAAATGCCGCACCAAAGGTGGTTTAATTGTGGACGTGTTTGGTATCGAAGCTTTCCTTCCCGGATCTCAGATCGATGTGAAACCCATCC
>CAZPVB010000123.1:0-11942 GCA_964589855.1 uncultured Bacteroidales bacterium | reverse complement strand
AAAAAGATGTTTATTACCTTTACCTGGATTATTTAGGTTCTTTGATAGCCGTTGCTGAGCAGGGGAATAGGAGTATTAGATTATATGCATGGGGATGATTTCTATAATTGGGTTGAAACAAAAATGGGAGATTAAATTATTTGTCCACTTTGAAAAGTTTATTATCCACGAACCGAAGCGAAGCGGAGCTCGACAAAGTCAATTACACGAATTGACACTAAATTAAATATTTAATATTCAGATAATTAAAAACATAGAATTTTCACGAATTTCCCGAAAACTTGTTTTCGGAGTGGACTCAATTATGGGTATTTATAATTATTTATTCTATAAATCGTATTTACTTGCACAACGTCAAGGAACTTTGATGATGTGCCTGTTTTGGGAGGGATTATATTTGTGATACCCCGTGTAACGTTTAATCTTTTTGCATTATTCTTTTTATTGGAGGGGTTTAGTATTATTCATATAATTTTACGGTATTTTATTTAAATGGGTTTGTAATAGTAAGGCTATTCTCAATTACCTGTCCATCTTGCATATCTTCAGAATAAAGTGTTTTGCAATTAGAAGATAATGCAGCCGCAATAATCAGCGAATCATAAAAAGAATAAAGGTATTTATCGGCAACGCGACAAGCCCATTCAATAGTAGTGGGTTTGTTTACATATACATGAAAATCGGAGCTTACTTCCGAAACAACATTTTCAACGACTTTCCAATCCAGTTTAAACTTCTTTTTCAGTGTGTTGGAAAGTTCAGTTAAAACCTGGGTGCTGATAAGCGCATCAGGATTATTAGCAATGTTTAAAGCCTTTTGCTTTTTAATTGGCTCGTCATCGGTATAGCAGTAAACAAGGATGTTGGTATCAATAAAACAATTATCGTTCATTTGCTTCGTCCCTGTTGAATTTAAAACCTTTGGTATTTAATTTAATAGCAGAAAAACTTTTGGTACTTTTGGTTGTGTAAATCACATCTTCCGAAGGCTCGTCAACGGCAAAAGCAATTACTTGCATCTTTTTACCAATATACTTATCGGGAATATTGAATGAGAGAAAGTTTTTATCGGGTGTTATAATTGTTCGTATCATAATCAGTTTTTTATAGTGCAGCAATGATTTTAATTTTTGCAGACTTAATCATCCCGTCAATAGTTTAAAGAATGTGTTCTTTTTGCCTTCATCTGTTCATAATTTGATTAATTCGGTCAGATGCCTGCCCCGTTCTTTTCTTACGGGGGAGCTCGCCAGAATACTGTTTTGCATGTTTGTCATGTCACGAAATCTGATCATCCGTGTGTTTGTTAATAGTATTGTCATGGCTCGGTTCATATCGTTGAATTTCTGCAGCATATCAAGATTTTTTAGGTTTTGCATTTTTCTGTCTCTTCTGTACAAATACCTTAAAATGAAAGTGCTATCAAGGATACTGGCATTTTTTCACCAAATCAATATCCGGTTTTACTGAATATTCCGTTTATATTGATCCCTGCTGAGTTTTGGTATCAAAGAATACTAACAAATTTACGGTTTTTTCTTAAGTTATTTTCCTATAGGTTTTAACTTGAAGGAAGAATGTACTAAAAGGTTTGAAAATTCATGCATTTGAAACGCCTGGGAAAGTACGCTGGTGCTAAACCAAAAAAAAATCCCCACAAAAAGATGTTTATTACCTTTACCTGGATTATTCAGGTTCTTCTGAGCAGGGGCGAGGCTTAATATTGTGAAGAATGGACGTTTTACCAAATATCACAAATTGTTTGGACTGTCCGTGAAGACAAAAAATCGTTTGAACAAATAAGCGGAATTTTTATACTATACAAATCCTTATTATGATTCTCTTGGGTGATTCTCTATAGATAAATTACCGAAAGGTTGTAAATTTGCGCAAAAACAAGGAATGTACGATGTAATTGTAGTAGGAGGCGGAGCAGCGGGTATCATGGCTGCTGGCAGAGCATCTCAGAAAGGTGCCAGGGTTTTGTTGATAGAGAAAATGAACCGACCCGGTAAAAAGATACTTATTACCGGAAAGGGAAGATGCAATCTTACACATGACGCTCCTCCTTCCGAATATTTTAAGAATATTTTCCCTAACCCCAGGTTTTTGAAACATGCGTTTCACCATTTTTTCAAGGATGATGTAATCCGTATATTGCACGATCAAGGGGTGAGGACTACTACTGAACGGGGAAACAGGGTTTTTCCAGTTAGTAACAGGTCTTTAGATGTGCTCAATGCTCTGTGGAATTGGATGAACAAGGGAAAACCAGATACACTCATCGATACCAGCGTGGAAGATCTGATCATCGAAAATAATACAGTAAAAGGGGTAAGTACCATGAGCAATCAGGGAAGAAAAGAATATTTTGCTCAAAAGGTGATCATTGCCACAGGAGGAAAATCCTATCCGGCAACAGGGTCGGGCGGTGATGGATATGGTTGGGCAAAACAATCCGGACATCATATTGTATCTCCTATGCCCGCATTGGTTCCTCTGGTGGTGAAAGAGGTTGATAAAGCCAGAAATCTGCAGGGGTTAAGTCTTAAAAACTGTAATGCTATTCTTTGGATGAATGGTAAGAAGATAACAGAAGCGTTTGGTGAATTGCTTTTTACACATTATGGTTTGTCGGGGCCTGTAATACTTTCCATGAGCAGACAAGTACTCTCATTTGAACTTCATGAGAATAAAGTGGAGATCAGTATTGATCTGAAACCAGCACTGGATGAAAAAAAACTGGATGCACGTTTGCTGCGCGATTTGGATGCCTCTGGCAAAAAGCAGGTTGAAAATATTTTTCGGTTGTGGTTGCCCTCAAAGATGATACCTGTGTTTTTGGATGAATTGCAGATTGAGGGTAAGAAACCAGGCGGGCAGTTGAGTGCCGCAGAAAGGCGCCGGATTCGCATCCTGATGAAGGATATGCGATTTACCATTACAGGGAATGCTGGCTTTAAAGAAGCGATCATCACATCGGGAGGTGTGGATACCCGCCAGGTCGACTCAAAAACCATGGAATCCAAAAAGATCAGCAACCTGTTTTTTGCCGGGGAAATATTGGATCTTGATGGAAACACCGGGGGATTCAATTTGCAAATTGCGTTTTCTACCGGTTGGTTGGCAGGCGATGCCGCTTATCCGTAAAAAATAATCCACCGGAAGTTTCTCCCGGTGGATCGCAATGTAATGGCAAAGTAAACCTACCTCCGAAAAGGCACTGTACTGGGAAAAATGAGTAGTATTATTTTATGATCACTTTACGGGTGACCACCCGGTCGGATTTTATGATCTCGATAACGTACAGACCTCGATTGTCAATGAATAGCCGCGACAAGGGGTTGTTAACTTCTTGCTCTGTTATCAGTCTGCCCGAATTATCAAATATTCTTATCCGTTCGTTACCATCCAGGTTATTGATAAAGATCTCGCCATACGAAGGGTTTGGGAAAACAGATACGGGTTCTGACAGCAAATTGTGTTCATTACTCAGTAATTCATCCAGTTGCAGAGATTGTACCATGGAAAGCCCCATCATTTTGAATTCGCCCTGGTAGTGAGGCATATCGTGATCATAAATGGCAATTACCCTTGCTGTTTGATCTGTTCCTGGCATATATACTTTCCAGTGAATTTCTTCATTGTAATGAAAACCGTCTTTTTCCGGTGTATTCGGGTCATCCCCATAGATGGTCATAACAAGGTGTTCTTCTTCCCAAACAGCAACACCTGCTGACCGTTGCACGCCGTTATCATCGTAAAAGGCACCAATCAGATCGCCTTCCGATAAACTCATTCCAACCTGGTTTAGCTGCTCGGGAATATGGATGCTATGTGCCATGTTGGTGGGGGTAAACTCCCAGTCTAAAGGGGCATTCATTGGAACAGGCCGTATTACTTCCAGGTTTACAGGCTCACTCTCCCCATATTCAAACAAAGCTGATACTCCATACGTAAATTGGTCGCCTTCGGGTAAAACTTCAGAAAAAGTAGTTTGAGTAAGCAGTGAATCGTTGATCTGGACGCCATTGCGGTAAACGTTGTATCCCAGGAGAAACGCAAGACTTTTATCTGATGGGGCGGTAATCTCAACACTGTCATTAAAAGGGTTTGATGCATTGGTTTCGTTTTCCAGATCAGTCAATACTCCGCGGATTAACCAGTTATTAGAAAAACCATATTCTCCCAGCGTTGACCAACCTCCATCGTTGATCTTTATAAAATCACCTGATCCGGTAATAACAGGACCACTGTCGATGCCGGGTATAAACTCCAAACCGTTTACATCAATCTCATAACCCAGCCATAAGTAATCTTCAGTATCAATCTCCAACGTTTCATCAAGTGTAATATCGTTCCAGGAAAAGGGGATCAGATCATTGCTGTTAAGCATAGTGTTCAACACTTGTTCTTCTCCGTTTTCTCCTTTCCTTATGATAAGTCTGAATTCGGCATTGGTACTTTCGATATAAAACCCAATTCTTTCCAGAATTTTATCTGTGTAGGGCATAAGATCTTCCGGGGCAAACCGCACAGCAAACTCATATACTCCGTCAGATACTCCCAGGGGTGTAAGTAAGTCTCCATTTCCAAATTTGAGTTCATCGGGATTAAATCCCGGGGGGAACCATGTTAGTGATAAGCTATCATTTTCACCCAGAGAATAGGCAAGATTGTTAGGCCCCGCTGCCGCTCCGGTTCCTTGTAAAGGAACAGTAAGCAATTGTTCTGTTGAATTGTTAAAGTATTGAATGGTCAGACTGTCTTGTATCATACCAGGAGCTTCTGGTGTAAAAGTAACTCTTATCTGACCGGATTCTCCGGGAGGTACCATCCAGTCGTAAACATTGACCTGGTAATGATATGAATTGGTCTCTAAAGAATTATAATAAACCGGCACATTGCCGTTGTTGGTGGTTGTTACAATCATGGTTTTTGACTGCATCACCGGTACCATGCCGAAATCAAGTTCATAAGTATCTAATACCAGCGAGGCTTCTCCCTCCACTGTAATGTTTAGGGTCAATTTATACAGCGGCTGATTTAAATTGTTGGTTTCAAAGTAAACGATATGAGTATAATTGTTACTGGTCAGTCCGCTTGTATTCATAGTTACCTCAAGGGTTTCAGATTCAGTAGGATCAAGATATCCTTCATATGTAGATAATGTCAACCACTCTGGAAGGTCAAAACCTGACAGGTCGGCGATCTGCCATGTAAGTTGGGCAAGTCCGGTGTTTGTGATCTGAACATTATAAATTGCCGGATCTCCTGCCTG
Organism: uncultured Bacteroidales bacterium; assembly: GCA_964589855.1. GTDB lineage: Bacteria > Bacteroidota > Bacteroidia > Bacteroidales > UBA7960 > SKVR01. Next base: position 6,661 of record CAZPVB010000123.1, on the reverse strand, counting down.
CACTGTATCAGAAATTAAATGCTGACTCAGATTCATTTCTGGCCCGCCTATCTGCACAGTTGTTTCTGTGGGAATACTCTCTCCTTCTTCAAAAACGGATGTCACGCCATAGGTATAGATCCCGGCATCAAGGTTCTCGTCCAGAAACTCATTTTCTGTAATCAATTCTTCGTTTAAACGATTACCATTGCGGTATAGATGAAAACCCAATCGTTCAAGGTTTTTATTTGACCTGGTGTTTTCCTGTAGTACCAACTTTTCTTTTTCAAGTCCGGAAACAGGAGCGGGCAGAGGTCTTTCTGTTTTTGGAAGAGCGATCTCTTTCAATGTTGTATCGGTTTGTTCAACAAAAGCGCGTAGTGTCCAGTTATGATCAATACCCTGTTCCGACAATGAAAACCATTCTCCGCCCAGATTCACCATATCCCCCAGTCCTGTTACTGCAGGTCCTTCATCCAGGGCGGCAGACCAGTCGTAATCTACAAGTTGATCGATCTCCAGTCCAAACCAGTATGTTTCATTCGCATCAATCAATACGGGATTACTTAGCGCTATTTCAGACCATTGTGGTTCGCCCGTATTATGCAGAGGTTGTTCATGCATGAGTTCCTCCGCGTTTTCACCCCTCCAGATTTTAAGCGTGTAAACAGAGAATTCTCCTGGCGCAACAAAAGCCATGCGGGTAACCGGTTTGTTTATATATTCCTCAAGAGAGGAAGCAGGAAATCGGGCAGCGATCCTGAAAATACCGGGTTCTGATATTCCGACAGCGCCAAAAAATTCACCTGATCCGTATCCCAACCAACCCCCATTTTCATTCTGCAAACCCCATGACAACTGAATATCATTTTCATTAAGAATGCTGGCAGAAAGAAAATCGGGAGAGGGGAGATCAATTACTGCACTAATGGGAAAGTTCATAACAGGTGCTACCGGATCGTTGCTGATCAGGGTCATCGTATCGGCATATTCACCCATTTCAACAGGCAGGAAATCAACCATAAACGTAGCACTTCCATAGGGGGCAATGCTCAGCGATTCTGTTTGTGTGGTAAAGGCAGGATCTGAAAAAATGATATTGCTTATTTCAACAGATGTTTCTCCGTAATTGATCATTTCTACTCTTGCTGTTGTGGTATCTCCAAGATCAACATCTCCAAACTGAAGGTTTTGACTTTCTACGAACAAACTGCTTAGAGAAATATTTACGGGTAAAGAAACCACAGGATTATTCAGATTGTTGGTCTGGAATAAAATGTTTGATTCATTGTTGCCGTGAAGCATGAATTGCGAGTTGATTGTTGCGGAGAGTTCTGTTTCTTCACCAGGAGGTAATTCGCCATTAATTGCAGACATTTCTATCCACTGTGGCAATGAGTTGATTTCCCATTCCAGTAATGAGTTGCCGCTGTTTTGTAAGGTGATGGTGAGGTCTTTCTCCTGCGAATAATAAAGTGAATCTGTTATTTCGAATGGATTCACACTTAAAGTTGGTCCACCTACCTGAACAATGCGGGATACAGGAGTACTTTCTCCATCCTCATAAAGAGTTGTGACATCGTATTGGTAAACCCCCTGTTGAAGATCCTGATCGAGGTAGGTGTTTTCAGTTAAGGGCGAAATGTTTACAAGTGTATCATTGCGATAAACATTAAACCCCGTTATGTTTTCTGCTTTAAGTTTGTTTTTACTGAATGGGAAGGGTGGAGAGGTATTGGGGAAATCCGCAGGTTTCTGTAAATCTGTTTTCTTTGCTAAAGCAGAAGAGGAGTGAATATCTGAAGCGAGTAACTTAAGTTCGTTTTGGAGGGTTAGCACATAGGCACCGATCATCCAGTTTCCTTCAAATCCAAAGGTAGCGGAATTAGAAAACCATTCCTCGTTATATAAAAGCATGTCTCCAAATCCTTCAACTGCGGGGCCCGTATCCAGGGAAGCTCCAAAATCTTCTGTATTATCTTGTTGCATCTCAATCCCGATCCAGTATTCTTTTCCGGGGGCTATCATCACCGGATCTGATAACTGAATTTCGTTCCATTCACCTACGACTGGATTGGTTATAGGTTTTTGGTATACAATGTTTTGAGCCCCATTTCCTTCCCATATTTTTACATTGTAGTTCGTTTGCTCTCCTGTTGGGAAGAAAGTAATCCGGGTTATGGGTAAATTCTGATAGGGAAGAAGTTGTTCGGAAGTCCAGCGTGCCGCAATTGCCCATGTGGTTGTATCTGATAAACCTACAGAAATATTGAATTCGGAGTTGGTGTAAGATAACCATTCTCCCTGGGAGTCGTCTGAACCCCAGGTGAGTTCGACGTTGTTATCAATTACTTGTGCCAGAAGATAGAGAGGTGTGATCAGAGAATCATTTTTGAAGATGTTGGTGTCTGTTGATTGTTGCCAATGCGTCGATGATGATTGTAAAGGGGGAATGGAGGTATTGCCAGTATAACCAAATAGCAGGAAGATGCTGAATAGAATGATTTCGGATAATGGATTGATATTTTTCATGCTCAGTTTGTATTATATGAAATTTATTATTATTACATACATAAGACAAACGTTGCCTTATTGTCCCTTAGTTGAATAATAAATATTGTATAATTTATTTGATGATTAGTTTGTATGACGTGTGAAAATCACGCTTACTATTGTATATTAGTATGTTATAAGCCCCCTGTCTGAGGTCTCTGATGTTGATCATTTGCTTTTCCTGATAAGGAATTGATTTTATGCTTTTTACTTTTATGCCGAGGGCATTTACAATTTCAATAAAATATATTTGCGGTGAAGCAAACAATTCTGATACAACAAATACCTGATCACTGGCAGGATTAGGGAAAAGGGATAGGGAGTTCCGGGGCGAGTTATTTTCAGGGATAATAATATCAATTTTTAATTCTTGTTGAATAGATATTTGAACTTCTCTTATCTCGTTTTGCTGGGGGGAAAGGGTAATCATCTCAGAATAGGAGGATTCGTATCCGGCAATTTCAGCTTCTATTACATAATCGCCAAAAGGAAGATTTTTGAATGAGAAATTACCAAGAGAATTACTAAGGGTATGGCCGTAAATAATCTCACGGTTTTTGCTGTAAAGTAGTATGGTAACATTCGATAATCCTCCATTGCAAACAATGTCTGTTTCGCTAAACCATGGAGTACAATAGGATTGTAATATCCCCGATTTCATTAAATCCTCTGGAAAATTGAATTTCCCGGATATTTGTCCTTCTCCGAAAGGCAATATATGTTTTTTTCTTTGCAGGTGTATGTCTATGTCAAAAGTATTGCCTTCCAGGTCATGCACATAGGCTTCTTTCCAGTAGTTAGTAGCTGCATGGTAGGTGGGAATATACGTATCGTACATGGCAGTATCGGGCAGGGCATAAAAAATATGGTTGCCTGCAAATAAGTTTGGAAAACTGAAAAATCCATTTTGATCCGTAAAGGTGATAAAGTGCGAATCATAATTTTCATTGTCATCGGTTCTGATGCCCATTACCAATGCATTTGTTGCCGGAATTTCTCCGGCCCATATGTTTCCCTGCACGCTGTAGGTGCTTTCAAGGAAAAGGTTTAAGGTATCTGCCTCAGATTGGCAGAATGTTCCCGATGCTTCCAGGATAAGTGTTGCCATTCCTGAGGCAATATCATTTTCACCGGGTGTGTAGGTTGTGAGCAGAGAGGAATTATTGTCAAAAGTACCGTCTCCGGTTGTCCTCCACAGTAAGGATTCATAGTCAGAAGCTAACGCTTCACTTGTGGTAAAACTGGTAGCACTGGAAATGTGTTTGTCTGTTCCGGCAAAAACCTGGGGTACAGGTTCAATTTCAATCGTAAAGCTATCTGTTTTTTGTTCACCATTAGTAGATACAACAAGTGAGATCTCCACAAACTGGTTTTGCAGGTCTTGCTCACCATAGAAGTATTCCGGATTGAGAATAGAGTCATTAGAGAAGTATCCGTCGCCGGTGGTTTTCCATACAATACCTTCATTTTCATCAGGCACCGAACTGCCTTCTATTTTGAACGATGTTTCAGAAGCACAAATGGTGGTGTCTTTTCCGGCAAACGGAATCATATCGATAAAGGCGAATGGACTTTGATGTCCGCTGACCAGGTCAGAATTGCTGAAGGTATCTTTGTCATTTGCAGTAATTGCTATTTGTGCGGGAAAAGGGGGTTCCAAAATTAAAAAGGTGTCCGAAATGAGCTCACTGCCTGTTTCAAAGGTATAGTTTTCGAAAAAATCTCCCGTGAAAATTCGATAACCCTTTAGGTCTTCTTCAGGATTTGCTTCCCAACTGATATGTATGTGATTATGCCTGATTTGGCCGGTAAAATTGTGCGGTGGTGAAACAGGAGCAATGGTATCTGCTTTGGATATAAAAGGTTCGTAAGGCATGTTTCCTTCATTGTCTGTGGTGTTTTGCAGAAAACTCTCTATGGTAGCAACATTGTCTGTGCCCCAGTAATTGTTGGAAAGATTAATCTCCTTGTTGGTTCGGTTTTCTATGAATGCATCCGCCTTGTTATTGAAGATATTGTTTTTACTGATTTGTAAATTTTCTGCAGACATGAATCTCATGACAGCATTTTGGTTTGCCGAAAAGGTATTCTGATTGATTGTTAAGTTTTCTACCTGATCTCTTACTACCAAACCATTGAAATTTTCGTAAACACTATTATTTTCAAAAACCACATCAATAGAATTGGTTATTCCTGATGCAATGGTATTTTGCCATAAAACATTATCAATGATGCTTACCGAATCCATGGCTACATATATTCCGTATCCATCATTTGGGGTTCCATTGTTCATGATGATATTTCTTCTCAGATGAGCATGTCCTGATCCATTGGTATTATTGAAAATCCAAATACCATGTATTCCACTTTTGATAATATTGTCTTCTATATAATTATAAGGGCAGGCACCCTGGTTATTATTATGAACATTGATGTTGGTGGTATGATTTCTAAAATGATTTCCCGATATGAGGTTTTCTTCCGAAATGTTTCCGGGGTCTGAAGCGTATATTTCCAGTCCCAGAAAGTTATCAAGGATATTATTATTGCTTATCTCACAAAAGGAACTATTGGTGAGTGATACACCCATGAAGAGGTTTTGGGAAATTGTGGAATTACGTATCATTACTTCACGTGAAGAAATGGTTTTCACACCCGTTACTGCAAATGCAATATGTGCAAATTCAATTACCGCATGATTTGGTTCTGTGACAGAACTGATAGTGATGCCTCCCCAGTTCCATTGCTCTTCATCGATGTGATTGGGGATTAAAAAAACTGAATCTTGCTCATTACCAGCAATATGTATCTTGCCGCCCTCTATGTTCAGCCCTCTACCCCGGTTGAATTTAACGGTAGTGCCTGCCTCGATGGTTAATTGTATGCCAAATATCAACCTTACATTGTCGGTAACTATATACGTGTTTTCGCTCGTCCACACCGTGTTTTGGGGTAATATTCCACCCACCTCAATGGTTTGTTGCCCCATTGATTTGTTTGTCATTCCTGGGAATAACAAAAGAAAAACCATCAAGGGGATACCAAAATGAAACCATTTGTATTTTGGTGGAGGATTTTTCATGTTATTGGTTATTATAAATAATAAATGATTCCGATCTGGAGTCCAAAATTGTTAATTCTCTGTTCAACAGGATAATTGGTGATGACATCTCCAATGTATCTTTTATAATAAGTTTCAGCGTATATGTCATTCCACTCACTTAGTCTGAAACGGATGCCGGCACCGCCCCTGTATGCCCATAGCATGCTATTCACATTTTCTTTTTCAAGAGGTGCGGCAGGGAAGTTGTTGCTATTGTTGATGGTATTTCCGCTGAGCCAAACAGGTATCCCGGCATGAAATCCTCCTTTAACAAAAAGAGAGTATTGGTTGGTGTTCAGGATGTTATAAATGCCTCCCAGACTTAGTTCCAGAAATCCTTTATGATTCATGCGGTCATAGAAGGTTTCTTCGCTTTCAAGAGGTACGTAAGATGTATCGGTAATGTAGCTCCAAATTGTATCATTTTGCATAAGGGTGTAAAAAACATCTAACGTGTCAATTTCGTTGAATCCTCCACTGGTTATGATCTCCTGGTAGGAAAATCTGTTGGAGAAACTGTGAAATGACAAACCTGAAGTAAGTGTCAGATTTCCTGCATTGTATCGCATCTCTGCACCTAATCCGAAGTTTCTGAAAGATATACCTTCTGAATCTGCAATGCGTTCAAATTCATTGGCAGGCAGTCCAGGGTTGCTTATCTGTCTGTAATTCATCATATGTGTATAATGAAAAGAAAGTGCCCATCGTTCTGTTTGGTTAAGGTCTATGCTCAGAACCTCACGCATCATTCTGACGGGACGGGGGATGTTGTTATTTCTGGTTACAAACCGCTCAACCACAACCGTATCTCTCATTATCTTTGTCTCAACCTTTATAACAGTATCGGTGATAAATACGGTATCTGTTGCATGGTTTTGTGCTGTAAAAGATATCTCCTGGTCATCTGAAACATTGGTTTTTTCTGCACTTTCACTTGTGTTTTGAACAATATGGGTTCCGGTAGAGCGGGTAGTAGGCAAATCATGATTAGCATCTGCAAATTTCTCTGTTTTTTTATGATCTTCA
>CAZPVB010000122.1:0-12025 GCA_964589855.1 uncultured Bacteroidales bacterium | reverse complement strand
AAGTCAGGTGAAAAAGAATTTTTGCTTGCTTAAATAGCAAAATAATACTACATAAGGCGTATTTTCTTCTCTGAAATCAATTTTATTTATTATATTTGCACTGTTTAGTAAAACAATAATCCGACAACACACACTCCACTAATAAGTTTTACTGTTATTAATGGAGTAAATAAATCTAATTCTGTGAAAAGATTCTTTATCATTTTTATTACAATCTTTTCTCTCGTTCTGATCATTCTTTTCAAAACACTCATTCAACTGGGTGCTACTTCCACTCCCCTGGAATTGCAAAAGAACTCAAAAAACGGGACGCAAATGATTACAAGTGCAACTGCCAAGGCAGACATGCCCGTAATGACTGCAACCGAAAAAAACAAAATCACCCTACCTGCATCTGTTATCTCTTCACTTTCTATTCCCGGATCTGAGCATTTACTGCTTTTACAACACAATATTCTGGCAGTTGCAAAATCCGAGGCTTTATTCGCTTACCGCAATTTTATACTTGTGATCATACTGCTACTGGTATGCCTGGTTTTGTTGGGTGTTATGTTATGGAGAAACAACCGGGCAAAAAAACTCACCCAGAAAAGTGAGTACCGCTTTAAAGCATTGCTTGAAAATTCACCTTCTGCCACCATGATCTTTCAGAACTACCAGTTGAGGTTTGCCAATGCAGCGCTGGAAATACTAACAGGATTTAGCCGTGAAGAACTGCTGAAGATGGAGATATGGCAACTGATTCATCCTCAAAGTCTCAAAAACCTCAAGAATGATCAGATCCACTTCGAATCTGACAAACTTAATATAAGGACAGAATTGCAGATCATTACCAAAACGAAAGAGACTAAATGGATCGATTTTTCAACACGCTCCATTACATTTGATGGTAAACCTGCTATCCTTGCATCAGCTGTTGATATAACCGAGAAAAAAACATATGAAAACCAGGTTGTTGAAGCAGAAGAAAGATATGGACTGATCGTACTGGCCACCAACGATGGTATATCAGACCTGAACCTGAATGAAAACAAACTCTATCTTTCTCCTCAATGGAAACTTATGCTGGGGTTCAAAGATCATGAAATAGAAAATTCACTTGAACAATGGAACTCCCTTTTACACACCGACGACAGAGAGAGATTTGAGTACCTGATGGAGGAAATACGGTCGGGTCGGCAGGTAAATACCAAAACAGAGTACCGAATTATTTGTAAAGATAAATCCTTTAAATGGGTATCTGCTTCTTTTACAGCGGTATATGATAAGAAAAACACGCCCATCAGAATCCTGGGAACCCATACCGATATAACAGAAAGAAAAGTTACAGAAGAAAAACTGAGAGAAAGCGAATTCAGGTATAAAAACTTTTTTGCCAGAAATTCTGCCGTTATGCTCATCCTGGATCCGGAAACGGGCGATATAAAAGATGCCAATCAATCTGCACTGAACTATTATGGTTACAGCAAAGAAGATCTGTTAGCGCTGAATATATCCAACATCAATGTTATGGACCAACAAACCATTGAAGAAGAAAAAGAAATCGCCTTCAGGGAAAACAGGGACCACAATTATTTCAAACATCAGTTAAAAGATGGTAGCATCAGAGACGTAGCAGTTTACTCAAGTAAAATCGATGATGAGAAACTAAAACTTCAATATGCTATTGTTTTTGATATAACCGAGCGCAGAAAAGCTGAGCAGGAACTGGAAAAAGCCAAAAATTTTGCTGAAGAAGCCAACCGGGTAAAAAGTTTCTTTGTAAGTAATATCAGTCATGAGATTCGTACCCCTCTCAACGCTATCATTGGCTTATCAGACCTGCTGCTTGAAGATGAGAACCTAACACCAGAGCAATTGGAAAACCTGAACTCTATCAAATACTCTTCTGATCATTTATTGGGTGTGATCAATGATGTACTGGACTTTTCTAAACTCGAAGCAGGAAAAGTAGAACTGGAGCAGACCGATTTTGATCTGTACAAACTGGTGAAGGAATCCAGCAAAACCATTGGATTCAAAACCAAAGAAAAAAATATAGCACTCAATGTTTCCATTCTTCCTGATACCCCCAGGGTTTTGGTTGGAGACCCTTCGAGGTTGCGTCAGATATTGCTCAACTTGCTCAGTAATGCAGTTAAATTCACCTCCAAAGGTCATATCGACATCAATATCAGGGTATTGAAAAGCGAAGAAGACAGGGTGAAATTAAGATTTTCTGTTTCCGATACCGGCATTGGTATTCCTGAAGAAAAGCAATCGGAGTTATTCCAGAATTTCAAACAAGCTGATAGCAACACCTCAAGAAAATTCGGAGGTACGGGTTTAGGATTATCCATTTGCAAAAAACTTGTGGAATTACAGGGAGGTAAAATAGGACTGAAAAGTCTGGAAGGCATGGGATCAACTTTTTGGTTTGAAATCGAGTATCAGATCAGCGAAAAAGCATTTATACCTGATGTTCAAAAACTTGATACCCGAATCAAGAACCTGAAGGGAATGAGAATTCTGCTGGTTGAAGATGACAAAATGAACCAGTTTGTGATGTCGCGTTTGCTTAAAAAATGGCAATCGGATGTAGATATAGCTGAAAATGGTGTGGAAGCCATTGAAAAACTCGAAAAACAAAAATACAATGTTGTTTTGATGGATATGCACATGCCTCAACTCAATGGTATTGAAACGACCAAAATAATCAGAAATCAAACATCTGATGTTTTAGATCATGAGGTGCCCATTATAGCCCTCACAGCAGACATAACCAGTGAGACCCGCCAGTTAGTTAAGGAGGCGGGAATGAATAATTTCATCACCAAACCTTCTGAGCAGGAAGATATATACCAGAGGATTGTACACACACTGGCACATCACAAAACAGCGTTTGTTGAATCTTCAGACACCCTTGATCCGGTAAAGCAAGAGAAGAAAGAACAAACACAAAATGTTCTGGACGATCAAACCAAAATGCGGATAAAAAAAGCACTGTCCGATATTTTTGATGATGACATGGATAGCACCCTGGATCTGATCGGAAAATTCCTGAAAGATATCCCCCGCATTGTTGTAGGTGTGTTGGAAGCACTTTACGATCAGGATTTTGCCACCTTGCGCCAATTGGTGCATAAGATAAAACCCGGGTATAGTTATATGGGGTTTACAGATGTATCGGAAAAAATCGAGCGGATAAAGGATCTTTCAAAACAGGAATCACGAATCAATGAACTGGAATTGCTTTGCAGAGAACTGGAAGACGACTCCAGAGATATCGTGAGAATCTTGCGCGATATCCAAAGAGAATATCTGAAAGGAAAATCCATAGACGCATCACAGCCCTGATAATAATATTCCAAATACTCAGATAAAAGACCGGCGGAAGCAAATGCATCTGCCGGTCTTTTTTTCTGAAAGGAAAATCGTAATTTTGCCTCCTGTTCGTTTTGCCTGAAAAAAATCAAAAATACAACAACAGATTTGATCATGAATGACAATGAAAACTACATGCATCGATGCCTGGAACTGGCAAAAAACGGATTGGGATCTGTGGCACCTAACCCTATGGTTGGCTGTGTGATCGTGCATCACAACACCATCATAGGTGAGGGATATCATCAGATGTATGGCGAACCCCATGCCGAGGTAAATGCAATACGATCGGTAAAAGACAAAAGCCTTCTGAGAGAATCAACTCTGTATGTTAGTCTCGAGCCATGCTGCCATCATGGGAAAACACCCCCCTGCACCGATCTGATCATTGCAGAACAAATACCCGAAGTAGTTATCGGCACGGTAGATCCTTATGATAAAGTTGCCGGACAAGGTATAGCACGTTTGCGCAACCATGGTGTAAAGGTAGATGTAGGTATCCTGAGAAATGAATCCATCAGACTGAATAAGAGGTTTTTTACCTATCACCAAAAAAAAAGACCCTACATCATTCTGAAATGGGCGCAAACTGCAGATGCTTTCATGGACATAGAGAGATTGCCGGGAAATCCCGCACAGCCAACGTGGATCACTTCAGAGAAACTCCGCATGCTGGTGCACAAATGGAGAACAGAAGAACAGGCAATTATCGTAGGCACGATCACCGCTTTGAAAGACAACCCCCGGCTAAATGTTCGCGACTGGCATGGAAATCAACCCGTTAGAATTGTACTTGATGAAAACCTCACCCTTTCACATTCTTTGCACCTGTTCGACAATACACAAAAAACGTTTGTTTTTAACCAGAAAAGAAATGATCAGCAAGATAAAACCCATTGGATAAAAATTGATTTCAGAGATCCCGGTTTCATCAATGAATTATTAACCAAATTATGGGTCAGCGGCATACAGTCGCTTATTGTTGAAGGAGGACAGAAAATACTCAAAACATTTATTGATCATAACATTTGGGATGAAGCAAGAATATTCCAGGGAAGTAAATTTTTTCAGAAAGGGTTGCGAGCCCCTACCCTTCCCATCAAAGACTTTAAACAGATATTTATTGGAAACGAAATTTTATACTGGGTGAAAAATCCGGATAGCAACTATTGATCGCCCAGATACGGAAGCCTTCATTATAAATTATGATTGTTTTGAATTTGAGGGCGATAAGCAACCTACCCTAACAAATTTCTCATCAAAAAAACCATTGTATGTTTGACGATACTTACCGCACCATCAAAGAAAGAAGTAAAGGTTTTTACAAAGACAAAGGAAGTAAATTTATTGCGCATGCAATACCTATAAAAAGCGAAGAAAGCATTAAAGCGGAACTGGCGGAACTGAAAAATCACTACCATGATGCACGTCATCATTGCTATGCATGGGCACTTGGACCTACGCGAGATGCCTATCGCATCAACGATGATGGGGAACCCTCTGGTACTGCCGGCAAACCCATTTATGGACAAATACTGTCAAACGATCTTACAATGGTGCTCATTGTGGTGATCAGGTATTTTGGCGGTATCAAACTCGGTGTAAGGGGATTGATCAATGCATACAAAGCAGCTGCTACAGATGCTATTGATTGCAATACAATAGTAGAAAAGATAGTGAAAGAAACCTTCACGGTAGATTTTGAATATGAACAAATGAATGATGTAATGAGGGTAATGAAAGAAAATAATCTTGAACAATTATCGCATGATTTTGCTCTTCAATGCAGGATTGATTTTGCTGTAAGAAAGACAGAATCCAACAAAATATTCGACCTGTTTAGTTCTTTGAAAAATGTTAAAATTGAAATCAAGACCAATTAATTTTTAAATTTTAATATGCATTTAATCAAAGCATTAAAACTTATTCCCTTTTTTATTTTAAGTTTATAATTAACATTTTACAATCTGATTTTTTGAATGTTAAAATTGTGAATTAACACAATATTTTCTCTTTTATGTTTTAAAGAAAACTGAATAACCAAGAGAAAAATGTGTTGTTTATTCGCTGTAAAATTGTTAATATTGTAGTTAAACCTATACCCTGACTACATATGAGATCAAGGATCGTTAACCTTTTCATAATAATAGTTTTATCTTTTTTTGCTGCCACTTCCTGCAGCAGTTCAGGTGATGCTATTGTAGCAGAAGGTTCTGCAATACTCCTTGATGAAGAAAATACCCCTATCCCCGACCAGGCAATAGATTCTATCATAACCACATACCGTGAACCCCTTGAAGATGAAATGAACAGGGTATTGGTATATTCAGAAGAAGTACTTCAAAAAGGTACACCGGAAGGTAAACTCAACAATTTTGTTGCCGATCTGGTTTTTGAAAAAGGGCAGGAATTATATGAGCAGGATAACAAATCCATTGATTTTTGTTTGCTCAATTATGGTGGACTAAGAGTACCCTTACCCCAGGGTGCCATTACCTATGGCAGAGTTTATGAGCTGCTTCCCTTCGAAAATGAAATGGTTGTGATAACCCTTACCGGAAAAAAAACCCTTGAATTATTCGAATATCTTGCCAGGGCAGAAAGAGGTATGCCGGTATCAGGTATTGAATTGACCATCAAAGATGAAACCCCTCATCAAATAATTATACAGAATGAATATTTTGATATAAATAAAACCTATAAAGTATTGACATCAGATTACCTTGCCAACGGCGGAGATAATATGACTTTTTTCGAAGAACCTTTAAACTATGAGTTTCTTGATATGCGTGTGAGAGATGCAATTATTGAGTTTATGCTTGAGAAAGGTGAGAGGAACGAAAAAATATCGGCCGAACTTGATGGAAGAATTTCTGTTATTAATTATTAATGAAGTGGGTTTTATAGATTAAAATATTAATTTTACAGTTAACTGAAATCTCCCCGACACATCTGAACTGTAAAATTGATTTGCAGGTCTTCCCCTGATTATCTAAACTATAATTAGAACAGATCATATTTCTAAAATTATCGAGCAAGAGAGTTTTCTGTAAACTCACAAGAAACCATTGTGTATGCTTACGATTTTTGATAGCGATAATAAAAAGTAAAAATTGATGTCAATGACTATTTTCAGAGAAAGAAAAAACAACATAAGCAGAAGATCATTTATCAGGAGCAGCATATATGGCAGCATGGTATTAATGAGCTCCGGTTTATCAAATGAATTATTTGCATCTGAGGAAATTTCGCATTTATGTATTTTACATACCAATGATACGCATAGCCGCATTGATCCTTACCCTGAAAATGATCCCAATTATCCTCTGATGGGAGGTTATGCCAGAAGAGCTGCCGCCATCAACAAAATACGCAATGAAAATAAACATGTTTTGTTGCTGGATTCGGGCGACATTTTGCAAGGCACCCCTTATTTTAATATGTATGGAGGCGAACCGGAATTTAAACTCATGACCCGTATGGGATATGATGCTGCCACTATCGGGAATCATGAGTTTGATAATGGATTGGAGGGGTTGAAAAATATTTTGCCTCATGCGGGTTTTCCATTTATAAACTCTAATTATGATTTTTCGCATACCATACTAAAAGATCAAATTAAAACGTACAAAGTATTTGAAAAGGGAGGAATACGAATTGGAATTTATGGTTTGGGAATAGAATTGGAAGGACTTGTCGGGAAAAATCTTTACGATAAAACCCGGTATATGGATCCGCTGAAAATAGCCAGGGATATTGAGTTTTATTTAAAGGAAGATAAGAAATGCGACCTGATCGTTTGCTTATCGCATTTAGGGTTTGAATATGAGACCGATAAGATCAACGACAAGTTTATCGCAAAAAAAACACGCTTCACCGATATAATTTTGGGTGGACATACCCATACTTTTATATCCCCGACTTTTGAAACAGCAAATGCGGCAAATCAAATTGTGCGCATCAGTCAAATGGGTTATGGTGGAGTGCGGTTAGGCCGTATGGATGTGTATTTTAACCCAAAAACCGGTAATTTTTTGGTCGAAAGTGCTACAACAAATATTTCAGAAAATCAAGTGAGTTGACATTTTTTTATTCACTCATTTTTTGCAATTTTTGTTGATAACCTTAAACGACATTTACGATGTTTTTTTGCAAAAAAAAAGGTTTTTTTTTGGACAAATGAAATTAAAGTATAAATTTGATATATTTTTAAACTAAAGATGGAGAATAATCACTTAGAGGTTTGGAAAAAATGCCTGACAGTAATTAAAGATAACATTACATTAAACAGTTATAATACTTGGTTTGCCCCTATAAAACCAATTAAAATTGTAAATAATGTTTTAACCATTCAGGTACCCAGCCAGTTTTTCTACGAATGGCTGGAAGAGCATTATATAGAGTTACTGAAAAAAACCATCAAAAAAGAACTCGGATCCGACGGAAGATTAGAATATAGCATTGTAATGGACAGCAATTATAGTAATCACAACAAACCTTATACGGTAAATGCCCCCACATTAAACCGTAAAGCTTTGAAAAATCCACCTGTAAGTATGCCTTTAGATCTGAACAAGAACAGTGGGAAGGATGTTCCTAATCCCTTTATTATTCCAGGTTTGAAAAAACTTGACATTCATCCGCAATTAATACAATCATATAATTTAGAAAATTTCGTACAGGGCGATTGCAATCGCCTGGCCCGAAGTGCAGGAATAGCAGTGGGTAAGAATCCGGGAAAAACCTCTTTCAACCCTCTTTTGCTTTACAGCGCCAATGGTTTAGGGAAAACTCACCTGGCGCACGCCATTGGTATTGAGGTGAAAAACAATTTTCCTGATAAAACAGTATTGTATGTCTCCTGCGAGCAATTTATAAATCAATTTATTGATGCTGCCCGCAACAACAATCAAAATGATTTTATCCATTTCTATCAAATGATCGATGTTTTGATTGTAGATGACATTCACTCACTGGCAGGGAAAATTAAAACCCAGGATATCTTCTTCCATTTATTCAATCAGTTGCATCAAAACGGAAAGCAGATCATCATTACATCCGACCAACCCCCCGTAGAGATGAAAGGCATTGAACCCAGGTTGCTCTCAAGGTTTAAGTGGGGATTGTCTGCCGATTTGCAGGTACCTGACCTGGAAACCCGAATTGCCATACTCGAAAAGAAACTGTACAACGATGGTGTTGAGATGCCTCAGAATGTTGTTGAACTGATCGCCAATAGTATTACCAATAACATCAGAGAAATGGAAGGTGCGCTGATTTCTATATTGGCACAATCATCTATGAACAAAAAACAGATAACACTCGATCTGGCAAACAGTGTAATACAGAAATTTGTGAAGAGCGCCCCCAAAGAGATCACCGTTGAATACATCCAGAAAATTGTGGGTGAATACCTGAAAATTCCCATTGAAAAGATCAACTCCAACACCCGGAAAAGGGAAGTTGTGCAGGCTCGTCAGCTGGCAATGTTTTTTTCAAAATCATATACCAAATACTCGCTGGCAGCCATTGGCAAAAAACTGGGCAAAAAAGACCATGCTACGGTTCTGCACGCCTGCAAAACCGTGAAAAACCTTTGCGACACCAACCGCAACTATAAAAAAAGTTTTGATGAACTTGATAATTTGATAAAAATTAAACTTTAACCAAAAATTTCTATTTCTGAAATACACATAAACAAACCCCGGGATAAAACCATGTTTTTTCCGGGTTTTGTTTTTTCAATCACATATCACAAAAACAAATCCCAAAACAGAAGCGATCATTTTATATTTACAAGACTAAAATATTTCTTTTTATGAAAATTCTAATGGTATGTATGGGCAATATATGCCGCTCACCACTTGCAGAAGGTATTATGACCGAAAAACAAAAAAAATACAACCTTGATATTGAAGTAGATTCGGCAGGAACAGGCGCTTATCATGTGAATGAACCCCCGGATCCAAGATCTGTTGAAATTGCCATGGATTATGGTATTGATATTACCCACCAAAGAGCCAGAATGTTTACGGTTGAAGATTTTGAACGCTTTGATAAGATTTTCGTGATGGATCATGAAAACTACGCCCATATTCTTGCAATGGCAAAAAATCAGGATCATAAAAACAAGGTTGATCTTATCATGAACAATGCCTATCCGGGTAAAAATATGTTGGTTCCCGACCCCTATTATGGTGGCGATGATGGATTCAAAAATGTATTTATGATGCTCGATGAAGCATGTGAAACAATAGCTCAGGAAATTTTTTCGCAAAATACACAAGATGAGAAAAAATAACCCACCGGTAACCCCCGAACAGATAATTGCTGCCTACCATACCAATGTTGGCTTCGCACACAAAACACCTGTTCTCACCAATGAGTTTAGCAACAGAAAAGCAGGCGCAGCGCTTTTCTTCAAATGCGAAAACTTTCAAAAGGCAGGTGCTTTTAAGTTCAGAGGTGCCCATTACGCCATCTCACAGCTAACGGATGAAGAACGCATGGCCGGGGTTTGTACACACTCTTCCGGAAATCATGCGCAGGCACTGGCACTGGCAGCTTCCATACATGGTATGAATGCCCATATAGTGATGCCCGAAAATTCACCAAAAGTAAAAGTTAATGCGGTAAAAAACTACGGTGGGCAGATTACATTCTGTAAACCCACACTACAAGCGCGGGAAAACACCTTGGCTGAGGTGCAGAAAAGAACTGGTGCTACTTTCATTCATCCCTATAACAATTACAACATCATACGCGGACAGGCAGGTTGCTTTTATGAGATGATCAACCAGGTAGAGCAAATCCTTGATTTTGTTGTGGTACCTGTTGGCGGTGGTGGACTTACCAGTGGAACAGCATTGGTTTCTCACTTCTTCTCACCCAAAACAAAGGTAATAGCTGCCGAACCGGAAGGGGCCAATGACGCCTGGCAATCCTTCCGCAGCAAACAATTTATACCCTCCCATAATCCTGTAACCATAGCCGACGGATTAAAAACCTCCCTTGGCGATCTTACCTATCCCATCATCATGAACATGGTTGATGATGTGCTTACTGTAAGCGAACAACAAATAAAAGACACCCTCAAGTGGGTGTGGGAACGGATGAAAATAATTATTGAACCTTCGGCAGCAGTTTCTCTGGCTGCTGTATTTAGTCACAAACAACTATTTGAAAAAAGCAAAACAGGCGTA
Organism: uncultured Bacteroidales bacterium; assembly: GCA_964589855.1. Lineage (GTDB taxonomy): Bacteria > Bacteroidota > Bacteroidia > Bacteroidales > UBA7960 > SKVR01. Next base: position 1,460 of record CAZPVB010000122.1, on the reverse strand, counting down.
ATTTTTTCTGGTGGAAATATAGATTTTGAATCACTGAATCTGTAATCCCCCAACTTGATTATGTACTATCCAAACTGTATCTAAGAAGAAGACATATACCGGAAAAAACATTCAAAAGCCTCAGACTGCCGGCACATGAACCAAACCATGACAATATTATTTATACACACCTGGATGATTATAATTTCGCAGCATGGTAAAAGCACAAAACTGATATTGTTGGCGAACTTTCTTGTTAAAAAAACGAGAACCGGATGATTGAAATTTATAAACAGATGGAAAAAGAAAATAACCCGCATAGAACACTCTATCTGATTCCCTCATCATTGGGCGCAGAAAATATTGATTATGAGATACCTGCTTATAACCAAAGTGTAATGAATTCATTACATGAATTCATTGTGGAAAATGTAAGAACAGCCAGAAGGTTTTTACGGAAAGCGGGATATGCCCACAATTTTGATGAGGTAGTTTTTCATGTGTTGAATAAGCATACAGCAGAAAACGACGTACCCGGATTTTTAGATCATGTTTCCCCGGATCGTCCCATAGGTTTGCTTTCAGAAGCAGGCAATCCTTGTATTGCCGATCCTGGTCAGAGAGTAGTAGCAGAAGCACACCGGAGAGGTATAAAAGTCGTTCCCCTGGTGGGTCCCAATTCTATCCTGATGGCGCTGATCGCCTCCGGATTTAACGGACAAAATTTTGCTTTTCATGGTTATCTCCCCATTGAAACGGATAAGAGGAAAGAGAAAATCAGACAAATGGAATTGGATGCCCTGCATCATGATCAAACCCAAATATTCATGGAAACACCTTACAGAAACAATTCCCTGCTATCTGAATTATATAAAAGCTGTCATCCTTCTACCCTTTTGTGTATTGCTTCCAGTATCACCACACCCTCTGAGTTTATTCACACCCAGGCCATAAAGCAATGGGAAAAGCAGAGCCCTGATCTGAAAAAAAAACCCGCTATATTTCTTTTATACACAACCCGCACCTCAAAAAAGGCAATTTAAACACAAACTTTTTTTAAAACCTGAGGAATCAGACTGTTTTCCAACAGATGGACGGTCTATTTCCTTCTGTCCAAAAAAATTTATTTCATCATCATTTATTGTTTCACTGCAATTTTCACTGTTTTTCGTTATTCTGCCTTTATCTCAATGAAATAAGTACCCGGATCGATTTGAACATTTGTTTTCAACAACCCTTTCGCGGGTTTATTAATGATATAGAGCAAAGCAATGAATTAAGTCATCAGTTCTTATTTCATATCAGTATCTTTTAGCAAGAAAAACGTCTCAAAATACAAGTTCAAATATGCCACATTGAAAATCAATGGGATTATTTGCTAATTTTAATATTTCAACCCGGAAATTAGGTGATTTATCAAAGAACGGATGTTTTTAAATCATTTACAATGAACCGGATACTATTTTTTATCATCTCATATT
>CAZPVB010000121.1:0-12044 GCA_964589855.1 uncultured Bacteroidales bacterium | reverse complement strand
GCCAAAAGATATTCCGCAATTCGGGTATCGTAACCAAAATCAGCCTGAACCAACTGCATAATTTCAGGTTCGAAATCCTTGATATCGTTATCATCCATTAAAGTTACCACATTCAGTGCATGCGTACGGATGGCTTCCCAGTATCCATATTTCTCATATACATCGCTTTGCAGTATTTCGCGGAGCGTATTTTTGGCAATCTCTTTTTCATCCATCCAATACAATGCTTCGGAGGCTGCAATTCTCACATCCAACGAGTTATCGTTCAATTTCTCAAGGAGAGATGCTTTTAAAGGTTCTGCCTGTTTTTGAAGAATGCAGCACCCCACAGCACCCCAGTAGCGGATTATCGGATCCTCGTCCTGCAAAGATTCAGCGATAAAATCAAGATTCTGAACATCACCAAATATAACCCGGTCGGCAGTCATCTTAATCTTTTCAAAATCGTATTGAGAGTTGTTATAATAATATTCAAAAGCAGTTGTATCTTTCAAAGGAGCCAGGAATTCACCTTCGGGAATAAAGTTTTTGTCATTGATCATTGTCATCCATGTGGCGGTAGCCTCTCTCATTTCCTGCAGCACATCGCTGTATTGTGGATCCTGGGCAAGATTGACAACATTATGCGGGTCATCATGAATATTGTACAATTCTTCTGCTGGTTTGCTCTCCCAAAAGCGCGACTGAACCTGGTTGGTTTCGCCTCCGAGATAAGCTTGCTCCCATGCCTGCATGTTTTTTGCTCTCCACAGGTAATTTACCCTTTGTCCCCAGGGGCGGTGAGGCATGTAATTTCTGATGTAGCGATAATCTTTATTCCGGGCGGTACGGGAAAAGTCATATCTTTCATCCATCCTGCCCCGAAATCCAAAAGTATATTTTTGTTCATTTTCTGAATCATTTCCCAAAAACGGATACCCCTGAAAATGTTCCGGAATCGTTATCCCTGCAAGATTTAAAACGGTAGGCGCCAAATCGATGAGCGCCACTAATCTGTCGGTAGCCGAACCCGGTTTTAAATCAGAAAAATGTTGGAATTTTTCGGGAATTTTTACGATCATGGGTATACGCAGACCCGATTCAAAGACAAACCTCTTGCTTCTTCCCAATACACCACCATGATCACTAAAATAAAAGACAATGGTATTCTCAAGCAAACCATCGCGCTCAAGGTTATGAAGCAGTTCTCCCACTTCATCATCCATCATGCTTACACAATCATAATACCGGGCCCAGTCTTCCCGTACCTCTTCCACATCAGGATGATACGGAGGAATTACCATTTGATCAGGATCATGCATATAATTAAACTTCTCTGTACGTTCTTCGGTGGCAGGTGTGCCGGTCATACTTTCAATGGCTGCTTCGCGAAAATAAGGCAACATATCATCTTCCCTTTCCCCATGAATTTTACTTTCATGACTCATAAAGGTATTGAACATAGCAAAGAAAGGCTGTTCTTCCTGCCTGTTTTTGAGCATATCCTTGTATTCCCACCATTGATCGTCATCCCATACATTGTCCTGATCTACAATATTGTAATCCTTTTTCTGGCGATTAACAGTGTAATAACCGGCCTGGCGCAAATAGTAGGGAAAGAAATGAAATTCGTCAGGAATAGCCACCTCTGAGCGCATTTGATGGCTTCCAAGACTATTGGCATACATACCCGTAATCAAAGATGAGCGCGAAGGGGCACAAACAGGTGCCACGGCAAAAGCATTTTCATACAGAATACCCTGACTGGCAAGATTGTCAATGTTAGGGGTAAAAGCATTCTCGTCGCCATAACACCCCAAAAAAGGACTGTTATCTTCGCTCACAATAAAAATGATATTGGGCAGATCATCTGTTTGTGATTTTTTTTGTGCTTCCTGGCAAGATGTAGCTACCAATGCTACAGATGCCATGGATACCAATTGCGTAATACTTTTCATAGGTTTGTTTTTTATGAAGGATGGATTAGCATATTTGAATGTTATTCTTCTGTTGGAATCTCACAAATGAGTCTAATCTAAAAAGCTTATAGTCCACGAACCGGAGCAAAGCGGAGCTCGACAAAGTCAATTACGCGAATTGACACTAACTTTAATATTTGGTATCTGACAATTAAAAGCATATAATTTTCACGAATTTCACGAAAATTTGTTTTTGGATTAGCCTCCATAGTTTTTCAGAAAAAAGGTTTGCATTTATGTTTCAAGCACGATCAACGTTTATGGCTCAATTACATCATGAGACCTGACTTTTCAACCATTCTATCTCTTCCGGCCATAGTTCAGGTTGAGGTGTTTCCAGTATAAAAGGAATGTTATTAAGGCGGTCATCATTCATCAAACGGGCAAAAGTCTCTTTTCCCATAAAACCCTCCCCAATGGGCGCATGACGGTCTATGCGGCTACCCAGTTCCTTTTTGGCGTCATTGAGGTGCATTCCTTTCAGGTATTGCATTCCAATGATCTGGTCAAAATCTCTCCAAACAAGTTCATAACCCAATTCTGTAGAAAAGTCATACCCGGCTGCAAATCCATGGCAGGTATCAATACATACTCCCACCCTGCTTTTATCCTCTACATGCTCAATGATGGTGGCAAGATGTTCAAAAGAATATCCCATGTTGGTACCCTGTCCGGCAGTATTTTCTATTACGGCCGTAACGCCTTTTGTTTTGAGTAATGCCAGATTGATGGATTCAGCAATTCTTTTCAGGCAATCGATTTCAGATATTTTTTTCAAATGGCTTCCGGGATGGAAGTTAAGCAGTGTAATGCCCAGTTGTTCGCATCGCTGCATCTCGTCAAGGAAAGCTCTTCTGGATTTCTTCAAACCTCCTTCCTCCTCAGGATGTCCCAAATTGATCAGATAACTGTCGTGTGGCAATATTTGTTGCGGACCAAAATCAAACTTTTCACAGTTAATCCTGAAGTTTTCTATATTTTCGTCAGTCAACGCTTTAGAGAACCATTGCTTTTGATTCTTGGTAAACAAGGCAAAGGCGGTTGCTCCAATGTTGGCAGCATTAAGGGGAGCATTTTCAACTCCTCCGGCGGCGCTAACATGGGCGCCAATAAACTTTTTTTCTGACATATTTGATCGTAAAAATTAGAAAGATATTTTTCAGATAGATGGAATAAAAGAATCTTTATTCTTTCCAGGAATCATAATTTTTCATAATAGTTTATGTTTTGAAACAGAAAATGTGTGGCAATTGGTAATGTTATGAAAGAACAAAAACACGATCCAATTGAGGTATTGATTATGAAAAATTTTACAAAAACCGGACATTAGAACAGACATGTAAAATATGTTTTCCTTATAGATTCAGCATTTTAAGTTCAAATATACTAAACCCTCAGAAATAAAAGATATCTGAAGCAAAAAAACAAAACAATAATCTGTCAGTATGACTTTAATGATGTTTTACGAAAGATTCCCACTTTTTAAAATCCTTCTCATTCATAACACGAGGTATCTTCACCTGCCCACCTTTTTGTTTGGTCTGTTCCGTCCATTGCTGAAACAGTCCCGAGGGTACAACATGCACTTTGATCCCTTTCAGGGCCTTGCTTCTGGCAACTTTATAGTTTTTATTGTTTTCTTTCAAAATTTCGTCAAGACTACGGGCAACTTCATCTTCATCTCTGGTTTTTTTTCCTTCTATGCCTAAGTACCATTTGTGAATATATTCATCATTTTCCTGTATAGCTGCTACCGTAAATTCTTTAATTTCCAGATCGTATTGCTTCTGAAGTTCCTCCATTGCATTATTCATCTGGATTACAGATAATTGCGACCCTACCACATTCAAAAAGTGTTTGGTACGCCCGGTGATCTTTATCTCAGCACGTTTTTTATCTGTGAAAACAATGGTATCGCCTATCATGTATCTCCATGCGCCAGCTACGGTACTGATGACCAAAACATATTCAACACCTTCTTCCACCTGATTGATCTTAAGAGATGGAGCGCCTTGTTTTATACTTCCGTCATCATGAAGGTTTTCCGGTGTAAAGGGAACAAACTCAAAGTAAACACCATTGTTTGTAATGAGTGCCATGGCATCCGTTTCTTTTCTTATCTGGGTGGCAAGATACCCTTCTGACGCAAGATATGTGTCGATAACAATAATGGGTTTGGAAGTGATTTTCTCAAAACTCTTGCGATAAGGTTCGAAAGCAACCCCACCGGAAGTATAAACAAGAAAATTAGGCCAGATATCATGAATACTTTTCAGGTCATGGTATTCCATCACTTTCTTCAACATTAGTTCAATCCATGAAGGAATGCCAGATATGCTACCTATATCCCATTTAGGGGCTTCTTTTGCGAGCGCTTCCACCCTTTTGTCCCAATCATCTATTGAAGATATTTCTTTTCCCGGGCGGTAGTAACCCTCAAACCAGAAAGGCAGCTGACTGGCACTGATACCACTGATCTCGCCTTCGAGGCGACCGCTGTTGTTCTTTAAATTGGTACTGCTTCCAAACATAAGTATTTCTTTTTCGAAAAAAGAAGAGGGAAGGTCGAAGTCAGAAACACCCTTTATCTGATACAAAGCGGCTTTTCTGATGGAGGCAAGCATCTCACGGGTTACAGGTATACGTTTTTTATCGCTGGTAGTGCCACTGGAAAGGGCAAAATATTTTACTTTTCCCGGCCAGGTGATATCAGGCACCCCGTCAATCACTTTCTTCCACCAGGATGTATACATTTGATCATAATTAAAAAAAGGAACCTCCTCAGAGAAGGATTTTGTCAGATCTTTACTTTTAAGTATTGATTTAAAATTGTAATACAGACCAAATGATGTGTGTGAAGCTTTTCCCAGCAGTTCCTTTAATACCTCCTGTTGTGCTTGAACAGGATCAGGATCCCCAACAATCTTATCTACAATCTCTACTGATTTTTTGATGATTTCGCCAATAACTGCCATTTGTAATAGAATTAATTTTGTAATGTAAGTTAAACAGGCATAATGAAGGGTTGTTTTATCAGTATCCTGTAATTTTTTTTCAAATCGAAAAATAACAGATAACGATAAGGATTAAAAAAAGCCTGGTTGCATAACCAGGCTTTCCAATTACCAACTTACTAACTTAAACAAATAAAAAAGCGATATCGAAAAAGATGAATGATATAAATCTTAAAGAAAATTTTAATTCTGTTTTTCTCTTAATTCTTGTAGCAAGAGATGATGTTCCTGCACAATATACTTATAATCAGAATCTTCTGAGAGGTTGATATTTTCCTTAGGATCCTTTTCATGATCGTATAGCATACGTGCATAAATCTGACCATCATCATTAATCCATTCCGTGTACAAATATTGATCTGTTTTTACCGATTCACCATTTATATACCTACTGAAGACAGCATCTTTATGTTTAACGGAATGATCCTGAAGTGTTGGAACAAAACTTTTTCCATCCAGGTGGTCGGGAAGAGATAACCCGGCTAATTCAACCACAGATGGGTAAATGTCAATAAATTCCACAAGAGTATTGGTAGTTTTGTTCTTTTTTATATTGGGTGCTTTAACAATAACAGGAGCAGAAAGAACCCGGTTGAAGTTACAATGCTTTGCCCAGAGCCCATGTTCTCCCAGATGAAAACCATGATCGCCCCAGAAGACAACCACTGTATTTTCTTCTAATCCATATTTTTTCAAAGCGTCCAGTAATTTAATGATCTGGGCATCTACATAAGAAACACATGCGTAATACCCGTGCACAAGTTTTTTTTCTGTTTCTTTAGACACGGGTCCTTCATCAGGTATATCATGATACATATTTCTTAGTTCCTCCCAATTGTGCATGGCAGCATCAGGTGCATCAACAGGTTTAAAGGGATTATCAGCAAACTCCAGGTCATCTTCGTTGTAAAGATTCCAGTACTTTTTGGGTGCATTAAAAGGTAAATGAGGTTTTGTAAATCCCACGCCCAAAAAGAAAGATTCTCCGGATTGTGAAAAACTCTTTAACTGCTCAATGGCTCTTTCTGCCAGTAAACCATCGGGGTATCCGTTATCAGGTACATCTGCTGCTTCCCATGCCGGTCCTATCACCTCATGGGGATTCTCATCTGTTCTGTTGGCATCAATGATTTGATGCGCTTCTTCCGTAATGTATGACTGCCATCCTACCCCTATTTCCTGCTGATGATCCCACGGCGGCATACTCCAGGCCTGTATATCATCATCACCATGATGATAGATTTTACCCAGGGATACCGTTTTATAATCATGTTGCTTAAACCACATGGGTAAGCTTGGGTGATCAGGAAAGTCATTGTCTTTCCGGGTGTAATAATTCAAAAACCGGTTTTGTGTAGGTCTGACGCCACTTAGTAAGCTTGCCCTCGAAGCACCGCAAACAGGTACATTGCAATAAGCACGGTTAAAGGTAACTCCTTCACTTGCCAGGCGATCGAGCCCGGGGGTGATCATGTTTTCCTGCCCGAAAGCATTCGCCTGATAGCGCATATCATCAGAAGCGATAAATAAAACATTGAGAGGTTTTTGATTTTGGTCATCATTCTCATTCTCTTTGCTTCCAATAGATTGGCATGAGATAGCAAAGGTAGCCAAAGCTAACACTGTGGCATTCTTTTTCATGATCATAATATTGCAGATAAACAGTTTTTATTTTTGATTCTTATCTTTAGAGAGAATTAAAGAGAAATTTTAATGCCCGGATTATTCCCAACCCGGATTTTGCACCAATTCAGGATTGAGTATAAGTTGTTCGGTGTGCAGTGGCATAAGCCTCCATGCCTCGGTAAACTCCCTTTCAAACTCTTCCAGTTCATATTCAAAATACCTGTTTCCATCTTCGTCTTTATGCAGGGTAGGAACCAGCCAAAAAGCAGTTTGCTGAGACTCTACCGGTTCCAACCATCTTCTGAGATCGAAAAATATGTGTTCTTCATAATTCAATTCCACCCTTCTTTCCTGGTGAATCTCTTTTCTCATTCTCTCCTTGGTATAGCCCGCAGGAACATCTGGCATACTCCCTGTGTATCCCATGTATTCCTCCCGGTCAGGAAAAGAATTAACCACAATTCGGTGCAGATGTTTCAACCAATTACGAATACAATGAAGAACTGAACCCTTTCGGTTATCAACTACCTGATAGCATACAAAACCAATTGGCGCAAAGATATGCCGATATTTTTAATATATTTGTAAGAAATAGCAATTTTATCAGCAGGGTTAGTTTCTGGGGCGTACACGATGGCAATTCCTGGTTAAACAATTGGCCTGTTGATAACAGAGAAAATCACCCGCTGCTTTTCGACAGAAACCTGCTTCCCAAAAAAGCGTTTCATGCAGTAATTGAAACAGCAAAAGGTTCAAAGGAAAACCCATAAGTGACAATTGAGCGTTTAATTAAGACATAATTCATAATTCAAAGTAATGGAAAATAAGAAACAACAAACTTACCCGTATCAGAATTCGCAGACAAATACATCTGAAAGAGTAACTGACTTGCTCAGCAGGATGAACCTGGCAGAAAAAATTGCACAAATGCAATGTGTATGGAATAAAAAAGCAGAAACGCTGCTGGATGAAGAAGGAAATTTTGATCCGGTGAAGGCGAAATCTAATTTTGGAAACAGAAATGGTTTAGGACAAGTTGGGCGTCCCAGTGACTCAGGAGGAGGAAAAAATGCCAGACAAATGGCGGATCTAACCAATGCTATCCAGAAGTTTTTCACAGAAAACAGCAGATTGGGCATTCCAGTGATATTTCACGAAGAATGCCTGCACGGGCATGCTGCCATAGATGCCACCAGTTTTCCCCAGCCCATAGGCATGGGCGCAACCTTCAACCCTGAATTGATCAAGAAAATATACCAGGTAACAGCACTGGAAGCGCGTTGCCGTGGCACACATCAGGCACTTACACCTGTGCTGGATGTAGCCCGCGAACCCCGCTGGGGACGCGTTGAGGAAACATTTGGCGAAGACCCTTACCTGGTAAGTCTTTTAGGTATGGCCGCCATTGAAGGTTTCCAGGGAAACCGCGATTTCTCAAAGAAAAACAATTTGATTGCTACACTTAAACATTTTGCGGCACACGGACAACCCGAATCAGGAACCAATTGTGCCCCGGTAAATGTATCTGAACGGATTTTAAGAGAAGTTTTCCTGTACCCTTTTAAAAAAGCAGTACAAAAAGCAAAAGCAATCAGTGTAATGGCAGCCTACAACGAAATCGACGGCGTACCCTGCCATGCCAACAAATGGTTGCTGAGAGATGTTCTGAGAAAAGAATGGGGCTTTCAGGGATATATCGTATCCGACTATTATGCCATACGCGAACTCAATGAGCGCCCCGAACTTTACGGACACCATCTGGCAGAAGACGGAAAAGGCGCAGCTGTATTGGCAGCCAAAGCCGGAGTAAATATTGAACTGCCCGAACCTGATTGCTACCTCCATTTAAAAGAAGCTATTGATGAAGGTCTTTTGGATGAGAACCTGATCGATGAACTGGTAAAACCTTTGCTGTATTACAAATTTGAAATGGGATTGTTTGACGACCCCTATGTAGATGCTGACATAGCTGAAAAAACAGTTGGATCAGAAGAACACAGGCTGGTTGCACTGGAAGCAGCAAGGCAAACCATCACCATGTTGAAAAATACGCGCAAAAAACCACCCCTGGCCGATACGAAAATGAAAAAAATAGCAGTGATAGGCCCCAATGCCAATCGCATTATGCTTGGCGGATATAGTGGTAATCCCCGCAATTTTGTAACAGTACTTGACGGAATACAAAAAAGAGCAGGAAATAACACAGAAGTTCTTTATCACGAAGGATGCAAAATAACCATTGGTGGTGGATGGTGGGAAGATGAAGTTGTTCCCAACAACCCGGAAGAAGATCTTAAAAGTATTGCTGAAGCGGTGAAAATTGCCGAAAAAGCAGACGCTGTGGTGCTGGTTTTGGGGGGAAACGAGCAAACATCGCGTGAAGCATGGGATGCCAACCATATGGGCGACCGCACCAACCTTGAACTGGTAGGTATGCAAAACGAACTGGTAGATGCCATTGCAAAAACAGGAAAGCCTATTACATCTGTATTGTTTAACGGACGCCCCCTCTCGGTTAAAAACCTTGCAGAAAAATCAGATGATCTCTTTGAATGCTGGTATTTGGGTCAGGAAGCAGGCACCGCCATTGCAGAAGTTCTTTTTGGTGATCATAATCCCGGTGGGAAACTTCCCATCACAATACCCCGGTCGGTGGGGCATTCTCCATCTTACTACAATTATAAACCCTCTGCCAGAAGAGGATATCTTTTTGATACCACCGATCCTTTGTTTGCCTTTGGATACGGTCTGTCATACACCTCTTTTGCGCTGACCAACGTTCATCTGGAACAGTCATCCATAAGTCCTTCACAGTCAACCAAAGTGAAGGTAGATGTGAAAAACACCGGTAGTTTTTCTGGTGATGAGGTTGTGCAATTATATATACGAGATAAAGTGAGTTCGGTGACACGCCCCGTAAAAGAATTAAAGGGTTTTGAAAGAGTATCACTACAACCGGGAGAAATGAAAACTATTACCTTTCTTATCACACCGGAACATCTTGCCTTTTACGATATCAATATGGAATATAAGGTAGAACCCGGTGAGTTTATCCTGATGATCGGCACTTCTTCCAGGGAGGAAGATCTGCAGGAGTTGACCCTGGTTGTTGAATAATATTGCAAACAAAAAAATCTCACATTCAACATGAGATGCCTGTATTACTTTTTTAAAAAAACTGCACAAATATTTAGAACTGAACAATAATGCACACCAAAAATCTGATTTACACAGCAAGTGCGCTTGCTCTCATGGTTTCCTGCAACGAAGAGAAAACCACTGAAGACCCCATGAATGTGCTCTTCATCGTTACTGATGATCAAAATAACTGGCTGGAAGCATCCGGTTTTGATCGCCACCCACAGGTTCAAACTCCTAATATGGATCGTTTGATGGAAATGGGAGTAACATTTACCAATGCCCACAGCAACAATCCGCTTTGTGGTCCCTCCCGTGCCAGTTTTCTCACGGGCCTTTACCCCCATACAACAGGATATTTCGGATACGAGCAACAGCAAAATCACTGGCGTGAATTTGACAAACTTTCTGATGCCGTTACCATTATGGAACATTTTTATAACAATAATTACAATGTTTACGGCACAGGTAAAATATTCCACAACGGACACGAAGACTGGGATGTTTGGCGTGGTGATGATACCATACCTTTCTTTGGTTATGAGCCCAGCTTTGGTCCTTTTGCCTGGGATGGCAGCTATGAAAGGGGCAATTACGATCATGCTATGGGGTTGCCACACCCTGATGTGTTGGCAGAACCGGGGCAAAAGATGCATTGGGGAGGTAGTTTTGGTCCCCTTTCTGATATTCCTAGCTATCCACCCAACCCGGAAACAGGTGCTCCCGGTTATGACGGATGGATACTTTATGGTGAACCCTTCCATTATAAAAACGATGATGACCGCGACCTGATGCCGGATGAACTCAATGCACAATACGCCAAAGGGGTATTAAGTAAGGAGCATGATAAACCGTTTTTTCTCGCTGTTGGCATGAGCAGACCCCATGTACCTTTTCATTAATTACAGAAAGGTAAATATACTAAAAACAAAACTGTTTCCCACTCACTTAACGATATTTTCAGTAGGATTTAGCAATTTTCTTTTTTCCTCTTGGTATCATTTTTTTCTTTTCTTCCGGGTGTTTTTTGGGGGAGAGGTTCTTCTTTTGTTCACCTTCATATTTTTTTCTTTTTTCTGGTGAAAAGCACTTCCGCCCCCGGGCAGTTTTTTAGTCTGAAGATAATCTTTATCACCCAACATGGCGGTTTTCTCATCATCTTCTTCTGCCTCACTTATCACAAGATCAGCGGGCAACTCTTCAACGGGAATACTTTTTTTTATGTAGTTTTCAATGTTGGAAAGCAGTTTTTTTTCCTTTTCCCTCACCAGTGAAATGGCGATCCCTTCTTTGTCTGCCCTGCCTGTTCGTCCGATCCGATGGAGGTAAGAACCAGCAATTTCGGGCAACCCAAAATTGATCACATGACTTACCTCAAAGATATCGACCCCGCGGGCAACCAGGTCGGTGGAGATTAAAACACGGATAAAACCATTCTGGAAATCGGCAAGGGTATTAAAGCGTTGGTTCTGACTTTTGTTGGAATGGATAACACCCAACTGCTGAGGGTATTTGATGCTCAGTTTATTGTATATCTTATCGGCTGTCTTTTTATCCGGAGCAAAGATCAATGTTTTTGTGTACACATCTTCTTCTTCGAGCAGCAGGGAAAGCAGATTGAACTGTGTAGCGAAATTAGGAACAATATAGGCTTTCTGGTCAATTTTTGTTAGCGGTGTTCCCCTGAACTCAACATCAATCCAAATGGGATCAAAGAAAAACGCTTTGATGATCTCTTCCACTTCATCGGCCAGTGTAGCAGAAAACATCAGGTTTTGTCTTCGCGCAGGCAGTAACTCCATGATGCTGATGATCTGATGCCTGAAACCCAGGCTAAGCATTTCATCCACCTCATCTATAACCAGTTTCTGAACTTGTTTCAATCGCAAAGTTCCCCTCATATTCAGGTCAAACAGTCGGCCAGGTGTGGCAACCAAAATATCGGTCCCTTCATATACATTTTGACTTTGTGTGTTGATATTGGTTCCTCCATAAACACCTTTTATTCTCACGCTCATGTAAACCGTAAGTTTTTTCGCTTCATCCATCACCTGTAAAACCAGTTCGCGTGTGGGCACCATGATCAGGATGCGGGGATACCTTTGTTCTGAATATTTTAACTGACGCAAAAGCGGTAAAAGGTAGGCCAATGTCTTGCCCGTACCTGTTTGCGCAATACCTACCACATCCTTTCCCGACATAATGGCCGGGAAAGCTTTCTGCTGTATAGGTGTAGCATCTGCAAAACCAGCATCCTGAAGAGCATTCAGTAGTGGCTTGCTCAAATTTAGTTCGTGAAATTCCAATA
>CAZPVB010000120.1:0-12067 GCA_964589855.1 uncultured Bacteroidales bacterium | reverse complement strand
AGTGCCATCCAAATGTACTTATTGGTGGTTACCTGATTAACAAACACCTTTTCATGTGCATCGCGCATATTGAAAACATGCAGTAGCTGGGCAATGGCCAGACTAAAAAATGCAATATTGTTGGTTATCTCAGAGGATTCCTGCCAGTAGAAATGGGCAAAATAATATGCACCAGCAACCGAAATGGTTAAAACAATGCCATATACCACGATCTGCATCCAGTTTTGTTTATTCATAATAGGTTCATCGGGATCTTTGGGCTGTTTTCTCATCACACCCGCTGTACCCTCACCCACACCTAAAGCAAGGGCAGGAAAAACATCTGAAAGCAGGTTGAGAAACAAAAGTTGTAAAGGCAACAAGGGCAATGTAAACAAGGTAAAACTGATAAGAGCGATTACCACGATCTCACTCAAATGATAAGACAGTTGGTAGGTAATAAACTTTCTTATGTTTCCAAAAATGATTCTGCCTTGTTTGATGGCTTGCACGATCGAACCGAAAGCATCGTCTTTCAGCACCATATCAGAAACTTCCTGCGCTACCTGGGTTCCTCTTTTTCCCATAGCAATCCCTATATTTGCCTTTTTCAGGGCAGGTGCATCGTTTACGCCATCGCCGGTCATACCCACAATTTCGCCCTGATTCTGAAAATGCTTGATAAGACTAAGTTTTTGTGAGGGATCAACCCTGGAAAATATGGTTGTATTTACCAGTTTTTCATCGTGTCCCTGATCAAGTTCTTCCTGCAAATCGCCGCCCGAGAGCACTCCGTGTTTACTCTGTTCTTCTTCGTCGTACAGATTGATCTGCTCGCCAATGTTTTTAGATGTACCAGGGTGATCGCCGGTAACCATTACTACCCTTATGCCGGCTTTTTTACATTCGGCGATAGCATCCACCACCTCTTTCCGTGGAGGATCGAGAAATCCTATCAGTCCGGCAAATATCATATCCTCCAAAAAGTTTGCTTTCTGATCATCGGGTGGCAACTGATCTGTTTTACGATAGGCAAATGCCAGCGCACGCAAACCCTCACCTGCCAGCTCTTCGTTTTTAGATTTCCAGAACTCCTTATCCTCTTTTGTAATATCTTTTACTTCGCCCTTAGAAAGTATTTTGGTGCATCTGTCCAGAATAGCACCTGCGGCACCTTTGCCTGCAACATAATAATTTTCTTCATCCTGATTATCCTGGTAGATTGCACCCATGACCATATCATCAGAATCGAAGGGGTCGTGGCGTTTTCGTTCCAGTTTTTTGATCTTTTGATAGGTGTCATCATCAAAATATTTCACAAATTTCAGCAGTGCAACATCAAGCGGATCACCTTTTCCTTTCATATCCTGATCCGGCTGATCTTTTTGCTTTTGATCGGATTGTTTTTGTTCCTTTTGATCATCATGATCGCTTTTTATCAATTCAGCATCGTTGGCCAGCACAGCTACTTTTAAAAAGTGTTGAAAGTTTTGGTTCTCCTGCTGATCTTTCTTTTCACTGAACACCGGTTTTTGGGGATTGCTCCATTGTATGTCCAGACGTTCTTCCACAGGCAGAAACAGTGTGTTTACGGTTAACTGGTTTCGTGTGAGGGTTCCGGTTTTATCACTAAAAATCACGGTTGTTTCCCCGAGCGTTTCAACCGTTTCCAGTTTTTTTACAATCACATTTTTTCTTGCCAGCCGTATCATCCCCCTTGCCAGCGCAATACTTGCCACAATGGGCAGTCCTTCGGGTATAGCGGCAATAGTCCAGGCAATAGAAGTTTGAGCGAGTTCATAAAAATCCCTTCCGGTAATCAACCCAAAGACAAGAAAAGCCATGGCCAAACCAATAACGAGGTAAATTAACCGATGCGTAAGTTTATTCAGTTTTTTATTGAGGGGAACTTCGTCTTTGTCTTGCTTGCCAACCATTTCCGAAATATTTCCAAGTTCGGTATCCATGCCTGTAGTATATACAATGGCTTTTCCCAGCCCGTTGTGTACAGCAGTGCCTTTATGGAGAATGTTGATGCGGTCACCCACCCCTTTTTCTTCTTCCAGCGTTTCAGTTTTTTTACTTACAGGCAAAGATTCACCGGTAAGGGGAGATTCATCCACACCCAGTTCGGTAGTAAAAAACACCCTTGCATCTGCAGGTATCAGGTCGCCCGATTCTACAATAATTACATCACCAGGTACCACCTGCTCTGCGTTGATGGTATTTTCCTCTCCGTTTCGCAATACTTTGCAATGAATCTTATCCATTTTTTTGAGGGCATTCATCGACTTTTGGGCTTTGTATTCCATCCAGAAACCGATGATGGTATTGATCAGCAACACAACAACAATAGCAATTCCCTCGGCCAAATCCCCAAATATAAAAGCCAAAACAGCGGCAGCAGTTAACAGATAGACAACAGGATTGGTGATCTGAGAGAGTAATATATCCCATACGGTTCTTTTTTTCTGTTCCTTAAGGATATTTTTTCCATATTTTTCAAGTTTTTCTTTTACCTGTTCATCAGTCAACCCTTTTTCCCTGTCAACAGAGAAATAATCACATACCTGATCAATTGATTTCTGATAAGCATTACCGAAAGACTTTTTCTGATTGTTATTTTTTGAAGGCATATTCAATATTTTTTATTCATTACTGTCTGTTTAAAAGTTTCAGATTTCTTCTCCCGTTGGAAATAAACGGGCATACGCAGATTTTACGGAGATGAAGAGAGGCACGGGGAAACCCGGCAAAGTGAATCGGAACTTCAAAAAGATCAATATCAATATTTTGCATGGCAACTACGACTTTTTAATTATCTGTAAAATATCAGGACTCAAAGCCGGAACACAAATAATCATTTCAAAGATTAGCCTACTCCGAAAACGGATTTTTGCGAAATCCGTGAAAACCATATACTTTTAATTGTTTGAAAATCAATTATTAAAATTAGCATCCATTCATGCAATTTGTGGTGTATATCTTTTTTTGATTGGATTCTCAGATTATTTTCCGGTACTCAGCAAATACCTCACGGGTTCAAGTGCTGTAAATTGAGCAGATGCAATTTTAATGATGGCAAATATGGGAACAAACATGATCATGCCTGCTGTTCCCCAGATCAAACCGCCACTAATGATAGCCACAATAACCATGAGAGGATTGAGTTCTACTTCGCGCCCCACGATCAAAGGTTCAAACAGATAGCTTTCCACCAGATGGATCACAAAAACCACACCCGTAAAAATCATTACCGGATATATTCCATCTGCGTGGAGCGTGTAAACCAAAACGGGTATAAAGATACCTATGAGGGGCCCAATATAGGGAATGATTGTGATAACAGACCCGGCAATGGTAAGCAAAACTGCATAGGGAATACCAAACAAAAACAGAGTAATCAGATACATCAAGGCTAACAACATCATTACCTTTAACCTTCCCCATAAATAGTGATAAGCTACGTGTCCCATTTTTAAAACCGCTTTGCGTGCATTTTCTTTTTCATTATCTCTCACATACATAATGATCACCTGGGTGAGCTTGCGTCTGTATAGCAACATGAGCAAAGCATACACAAAAACCAGAATAAAATTAAACCCCACGGTTGCCATATTAGCAAAAACAGATGCGATTTGTGATTCGAGCCGGTTGAGTAAGTTCTCTGACAGATTTTTGAGCATATTGTCTTGTTCCTGCTTTGACAGATCAGATGCCGATGCAATGTAATTTTGCAAATGATTGAGATATTCAGACAATTGATCGCGCATGGCAGGAAGATCGGACAAAAAGGTGCGCAACTGGAAAAGTACGAGAAACAATAAGCCTGCCGTAACAACAAAAACGACCAGTGTGCTGGAAACAGAAGAAAATATTCTGTTCATCCCTTTCTTTTCGAGCCAATCAGAGAATGGTGTCATGAGCATGGCCAGAAAAACACCGAAAACAACAGGGATCAGAAACGGAGCACCAAAGTAAAGAACCACAACCGTGGCAATAAAAAAGATCAGCACCTGATTGGTTGTTGTGAGATTGGTCATTATTTAGAAGATTTTTGTCTGATGATTTTGTATATTTCTCCACCCCACAAAACAAGAGATGAAAGGAGAAAGATCACGAGCATGCTGACCAGGTCCAGGTCGGCAAATCCAAACATATCCCTGAAAAAAGGCACTTTAATAACCACAACCTGCAGAATCAAAGAAGCAATAAATGCAAGATTGATCCAGTTATTAGAAAATATACCGGTTTTGAATACAGATTCCTGAAGGGAGCGCATGTTAAATGCATTGAATATTTGCGTAATCGCTACAACAAGGAAAGCACCGGTACGGGCATGTTCTATACTCTCGGGAAGGAAATATTTAAATGTGCCAATGGCTAATCCCACCATGATAACTGCCATGGTGATCAAAAAGGGAACGACATCCCAGCTCAGTATACTGGCAGATTTTTTTACAGGTTTTTGGCTCATAATAGCACCATGTCCGGGTTCGGTGGCCAGTGCCACATCCATTACACCATCGGTAACCAGATTGACGAAAAGGATCATGGCAGCGGTAAGGGGAAGCGGCAGCCCTAACAGCAAACCAAAAATGATGACAGAAACCTGGGCGAAGTTGGTAGTAAGGAGGAAATAGCTTGTTTTTTTCACATTTTCGAACACGATACGTCCTTCCCTCACCGCATTTACAATACTGCTGAAATTGTCGTCCTGCAAAACGATAGCAGCGGCATCGCGTGCCACATCTGTACCGCGTTGCCCCATAGCGATTCCCACATCTGCGCGTTTCAGGGCCGGAGCATCGTTAACACCGTCGCCGGTCATGGCTACCAGTGTATCCTTTTCCTGCAGCCGTTCTGCAATACGAAGTTTTGTCTGTGGATCAACCCGTGCAAAAACATTAACATTTTCAATCAGTTCGTCAAACTTTTCATCATCTACCTCCAGATCTTTAGCGGTAAGAGAAACAGCATATTTTGCGTCATCATCATTTTCGACGCTATCAATAATTCCCACCTGCTGAGCGATAGCAGCAGCGGTTCTTTTGTGATCTCCGGTAACCATTACCACCCTTATACCAGCAGTTTTGCATTGCTCAATGGATTCTTTTACACCTTCGCGGGGAGGATCAATAATTCCGGTAATGCCCACCCACGTAAGCTCCTTTACATCGTCAACCGTGGCTTGGTTCAGATCACTGGCTGGTTTATAGGCCTGCGACAACACCCGCATTGCTTCTCCAGTCCATTCATGTATTTTCTTCTCAATCTCTTTCTTTTTTTCAGTGGTCATCTCCTGCGGACCATCGTGCGCCAAAAAATGGGTACACTTCTCCAGTATTCTTTCGGGCGCACCAATTACAAATAACTCCCGGTCGTTTTCATCTTCTTTTTCAACGAGTGACGCCCTGTACTTTTGTTCGGAATTAAAGGGCAGATCATCTATCACGCTGATCTTTCTGTAGCGATCCTGCTCCAGTGTTTTTGCTTTTCGCGCCATCACCAACATGGCTACCTCCGTAGGATCACCGGACACTTTCACCTCCATATAATCGTCTTTCTTTTCCTCTTCCTCTTGTTTATTGTTTTCGCCTTCAGGTATTTCCACTGATGCATCGTTGCAAAACCGGCCAATAACCATCAGTTTCGACTCCACAGGATCATCAAAAACATTTACTTTTTCATTCTCACTGGTGAAATCGCCTTCCAGATCATAGCCAGACCCGCCAACATCAAGCTGCCTTCCGCTTCCTGTAAAGACTTTTTTTACGGTAAGCACGCTCTTGGTTATGGTACCTGTTTTATCAGAAAGAATCGTAGATACCGACCCCATCATTTCCGTGGCTGTAAACTCCCGGATGATGGCATTCTTTTTGGCCATCCTGTTTGCCCCTATAGCAAGGACAATAGAAATAACAACGGGAAGACCCTCTGGAATAGAGGAAACAAGGGAAGCAATGGTAACCAGCAATATATTTTGAAAATCGAATTCGCGGAAAAAATAACCCAGCAGAAAAACGATTGATGCGGTAAAAATGGCAATTGCTGCCATTTTCTTCCCCAAAGTAGCAGTTTTCTTTTTGAAATTAGAGTCCTGCATCTTCATTTCGCTCATGGAGGTAGCGATTTTACCAATCTCGGTATGTTGACCGATGGATGTAACGATGGCTTTACCAGTACCCCTGGAAACGTGGGTAGCCTTAAAAACACTGTTGGTTCTGTCGCCAAGGGGGAGATCCTCCCGGGCTTCTTCTGTATTCTTTTCGATGGGCATTGATTCTCCGGTAAGCGATGCTTCAGAAGTGTGCAGGTCTTTACTTTTGATCAACCTACCATCAGCAGGTATGGTTGATCCTTCCTTTAAAACGATAATATCTCCGGGCACAATTTCTTCCGCTTCTATTTCCTTTTCTTTACCCTCACGTAATACAAACGCCTTTTTCTTCACCAGGTTTTTAATGGATTCGATAGCCTTTTCTGCACGATACTCCTGCACAAATCCCATGATGGCATTGAATAGGATAACGGCCAGGATAATGTAAACATCAGCCATTTGATCAGCCCAAAAAGCAATACCTGCAGCAATAAATAAGATCAGGATCAGGAAATCTTTAAACTGTTTCAGAAAAAGCATGATGACACTGGTCCCCCCTTTTTCGGGCAGTACATTCTTTCCATATTCCTCTTGTCTTTGCTTCGCTTCCTTGTTGCTCAGTCCCTTTTCACGGGAATCTGTTTTCTTAAAAGTTTCTTCGGTACTGATGCTGTAATATGGAAACTTCTGGTCAATGGTATTCATTGATGGTTATTTTAATGATTTTAAAAGAATTGTTTTATAAAATGTAAATATCCGGTGAAAAATAAACACGAATATTTTGTTATTTGAGATTGGATTCACTGTCACCAACCTTCACCCTGGTGAAGAGAATTAGAATTATTGTTTCTCAGCAGCCAAAATATTTTTGATCCCTCTGGCCACAGCATCGGGGTTAAAGGAAATACTGTTGATATCCTGCTCTACCAGGAAACGGGCAAAATGCGGAAAATCACTGGGTGCCTGTCCGCATAAGCCAATTTTTTTGTTCTTTTTTCTGGCGGCATCAATGGCCAAGCTGATCATTTTTTTGGCAGAGGCATTGTTTTCATCAAACAAACCACTGACCAGTTCCGAATCGCGATCCAATCCGAGGGTGAGTTGTGTAAGGTCGTTGGATCCGATGGAAAACCCATCAAAAATTTCAGCAAACTCCTCTGCCTGGATAACATTGGAGGGTATTTCGCACATGACATAGATTTCCAGATCGTTCCATCCCCGTTTCAAACCATAATCACCCATGAGGTTTACCACCCTTTTCCCCTCTTCTATTGTCCGGCAGAAAGGGATCATCAGTTTGATATTGGTAAGTCCCATTTTATCTCTTGCCATCTTCATGGCGTCACATTCCATTTCAAATCCACCCTTATACTGTTCACTGTAATACCTGGAAGCACCTCTGAAGCCGAGCATTGGATTTTCTTCATGGGGTTCAAACTGACTTCCTCCGATGAGGTTTGCATATTCATTGGATTTAAAGTCGCTCATTCTTACGATCACTTCACGTGGATAAAAAGCAGCAGCTACCGATGCAACCCCCTGAGCCAATTTTTCGACAAAAAATTGCCGTTTGTCAGGATAGGCAGTTGTAATTTCTTCAATTTGTTTTTTCACCTTTTTATCTTTCACCTGGTCGAAATGAAGCAGGGCAAGCGGATGTATCTGAATAAGATTGTTGATGACAAATTCCAGACGCATCAGCCCTACCCCTTTTACCGGATACCCGGCATAGGAATATGCCAGTCCCGGGTCGCCAAGAATAAGCATTACTTCTGTTTGGGGTTCTCCAAACTCCGAAAAGTCAATTTCTTCTTCCTCCCATTCTATGTCTCCTTTGTAAACTTTTCCGGTATTTCCTTCAGCAGCGGATACGGTTATCATCTGACCGTCATTGATCGATTGGGTGGCATCTTCGGTGCCCACAATGGCCACGGCACCCAGTTCGCGAGCCACAATAGCGGCATGGCTGGTGCGTCCACCGCTGTTGGTAATGATGGCAGATGCTTTTTTCATCACCGTATCCCAATCCGGGTTTGTGATATCAGTGACCAAAACATCGCCTTCCTTAAGTTTATCAGATTCATCTGGTGAACCCAGTATCCTGGCTTTCCCTTTGGCTATTTTATCACCGATAGCAGTGCCCGCAGTAATTACTTCCCCTTTTTCTTTCATCCGGTATTCCTTGATCTTCTGATGAGATTTTCCGGAGTGTACCGTTTCAGGGCGCGCCTGTACGATATAAAGTTGATTGGTTTCGCCATCCTTAGCCCATTCAATATCCATGGCTCTTCCATAATGTTCTTCAATTTCCACAGACCAGGCCGCCAGTTGCAATATTTCATCATCGCTCAAAACAAATTTTCCACGATCTTTCAGGGGCGTTTTTTTCTGGATGGTGGTTTCACCGTTCTGTTGCTTTTTGCTGGCAAACACCAGGGTTTTCTCTTTTGTGCCGCATGTTTTGGATACTATGGGATGTAATCCTTTCTTCAGTGAAGGTTTAAACACATGAAACTCATCAGCGTTCACGGCACCCTGCACCACATTATCGCCCAAACCCCAGCTTCCGGTGAGAAAAATAACTTTTTCGTAACCACTTTCGGGCAAAATAGTAAATCCTACGCCTGCCGAAGCCAAATCGGAGCGCACCATTTTCTGCACACCGGCAGATAAAGACACCTTCATATGGTCAAAACCATTGAGTTCACGATAACGGATGGCGCGATCGGTAAAAAGCGAGGCAATACACATTTTGCAAGCTTTCACTGTTTCGCCGGGTCCCTGAATATTCATAAAAGAGTCATGCTGTCCGGCAAAGGAGGCATCGGGCAGGTCTTCGGCAGTGGCACTACTCCTGACGGCTACACTTGTAAGTGCTTCTTCCTGATTCTCCAGTTCGTGATAAGCTGATTTGATTTCATTCGCCATCTCTTCCGGGAAATCACTTTTCATGATCATATCCCTTATCTTTTTACCTGTTTGCTTCAGGTTTTTAAAATCTTTGGTATCCAGTTGGTCTAAGATATCTTTTATTTTTTCTTTGATCTCATTGTATTCCAGAAAATCGCGGTAAGCCTTTGCCGTGGTGGCAAATCCTCCGGGTATACGTATACCTTTGGGGGTTAGCTGACTGATCATCTCACCCAAAGAGGCATTTTTACCACCCACTTCAGATGTATCCTGGTTGTTTAATTCGCTGAAAAATTTTATATAGTCACTCATAAATTTCGATGTTTTTTATGATTAAAAATGCACTGGTGCTGTTTCAAAAAATATGCCCCTGGTCAATTTTAATGAAGATTTTAGACTTTGAAACAAAAACAGGATCAGGATTCGATATACTCTTATACGCTAAATTGATCAACCATCAAAGAAGACATACAACAAATTGATTTTCTTGAATGAAATACTTCAATAATTAAGCCGGCAAAAAATCATGACGAACACAATACAAGATTTTTTTAAAAAAAATATTTTGACTGTACATGCCATTGTTATCAGAGTTGTGGAAATATTTCCCCTGATTACACATGAATTCCCCAATCCAAAATCACAAAGAAGTGAACACCCCTCAACTTTTCTGCTTGTCTTTCATTACCCAGTAGATGCCCTTTAATCCGGGTCTGATATCATCGGTTTTGATGAGAACAAATATCTTTTCTACGTAAGCCACTACCCCCCAACCCAATGCCAGGTAATAAAACCAGAGATAAAATTCCCATACGAACAACACAAAGAAGAAAGCACCCTGTAAATATCCGGCAGCAACAGAGGAGTAAAGATGTAACCCGGGTATTTTGCCAAACCGGATAAATGCCACCAGGTAACTTAGCGCAAATACAGCCAGGAAAAGATAAAGCAACCAGGCATGGGGTTGAATAGCCTGCCACCTGAAAAAAAAGATTCCATACAGGGCAAGTATATAAGTGCCGATATCTCCCAAATTATCCAGGGCGCTGCCAAAACGGGTAACCCATCCGAACCGGCGGGCAAGGAAACCATCCACAATATCGCTTACCAGGTTAATGCTCAGCAGGATAACAAACCATTTTTCATTGCCCGACAGTGCAATGGCAAGAATAACCGGAAACATGATCAGCCGGTAAAAGCTAATCGCATTGGGTGGGTTTAAAATATTCTCATTTTTGTACATTAATTTCATAACTCGCATTTCTTAAATCATTCGTGTGCAATAAAACTTCAGCAACGCATTTTTTTAAAGTGAGGGATTTACTTCGCCAATCTTACAGTTTCTTACTTCACTTCTTCCTGTCCCTCTTTTATTTGATTATAATTTAAATTATGTTGGTTCTCTGTTTTACAGCGGATGAACGTCATGGTTGCTATTCAAACAGTTACATTTGTTCAATAAATAAACAGGTGCGGTTTATAAAAACAACATCAGCACCCCCAGGGCACTAAGGGGAATGAATAGATTATCACTACCTTTCCAGCTCAACATTTCCACAATGGCAGTAACAAAAGCGATGAGTGCCGATATTCCAAAGATCCTCAACCCCAGGTACATTTGATTGAAATACAGTGCCACGATGCTGATAATGAAACACGATACAAAAAAGGTAAGTGAACCCAACCATGTTTTCTGTAACTCGTGTCCGAAAATTTTTATTTTATGGTTATACTGCTGCAGGTTGATGCCCATAATGCCTGCTGCCGGATCGCAGATAGCCAAAATAAGCATGGGTAAAATAAAAAGGATCATGCTATCTGCTTTCCCGGCGATGAAGTAAGTAATATAAATAGCAGCGGGCAAAAAATAACTCCCGGCAGATATACGGTCAATGTCGTGTATCGAACGTAAATACGTATTGTTTCTGCTGATAAAAAGGACCAGGAAAAAGAACAATGCCATTGCCAGCACATAAAAGTGTGATTCAAAAATATAGGGAAATGTAATGGTTGAAAGTGTACCGGTAAAATGGGCCAATTTCCGCGTATATTCGCCTTTTAATTCAAGTCTACGGTAGAGCAGCTCAATAAAAAACAACAAGAGGCTGATACCTACAAGAAAAATAAGCATTAAACCAAGTTGGGTAATCATGTCATCCATATGCATTTATTTAATTTCCAAAAACAGTAAGCAGTTTAAATGTAGCTGAATGCATATAGTAAGGCAATAAACGCACCAGCCGGGATGAAGCTGTCGAATCTGTCAAGAAAACCGCCATGACCGGGAAGTATATTTGTAAAATCTTTTACATGATAGGTTCTCTTATAAAGAGAGGTGATGGCGTCACCCACAAAAGCAAACAAAATAATGCCAACTGTTACAAGCATTGTTTGCCAGTTTTGGATACCAATCAGACTATTGAGCAAAAGACCACTTGCCATGGCAACGGCTGCCCCTCCTGCAGTTCCCTCCCAGGTTTTTCCGGGGCTGATCTCAGGCAAAATTCTTTTCTTTCCTGCAAGTTGCCCGGTTATCTGACTAAAAGAATCGAATACAGCTGTGATTAAAAAGGTAAATAGCACCCACCCTTGTTGCAGCGTACTGAAATAATAAAAGCCACTGCCCAGAAGCAGAAAGATCAAAAGCGACAAAGCAAAAAAAACTTTGTTATGATATCCTGACCTTACAAAAAGTTTAAACATTTCTCCGGCCCCAGTGAGCAGAATCAGGATACTTACGATCCGAAAAGCGAGAGAATGCCATACAATGCTAAAGAACAAAACATTAACAATAATAAAATAGGTAAAGATCTTTCGGCGGTTTTTCCGCGCAGTTTTTTGCTCCTTTTTGCGATTGATAAAATAAAAACCAATGGCACCAAGGAAAAAATAAGCAAGAATAACCAGGTAAATACGGAGGATCATAGGGATTTAATTTTCGAAAAACAGATTAAAACTCATAAAAAGAATAATGAATGCGATCGCATGGCGAAATTGTTTTTCCCACTTTCCGGGTTTGAATCCTTTCAGCACCCACGGTCCTGCAACAGCGCCCGCAACTGACCCGGCGGTAAGCAT
>CAZPVB010000119.1:0-12136 GCA_964589855.1 uncultured Bacteroidales bacterium | reverse complement strand
TCACTGGTAGCATTAGATTTCTACCATAATGTCAGCGCTACGCGCTTTGCCATTACCCCAATAATCATCCGCGTGTGTGTCAATAGTATTGTCAAGGCTCGGTTCATCTGTTTAAAATTTCAGTTTTTAATTTTCGAATGGGTATCTCTCATGCATTTATTCAAATAATGTGTCAGGTTCATTGTACATCCAAACAAGTCATATTATGAATGATTTTGGCAAGAACGCGGGGCGAAATTAAGTCTTTGCCTTGTAAATTTCTCACCAATCAAATTAGGAGTTCATTGATCATTCCTGTTTGAGCAGATCATCCAAAAGATCATTTTCTGCAATATTGGGAATTGTGATTTTAAGTTTGGGTTCATTTTGCATAGCACGTTTAATGGCAAAAACAGCTTCTTTATTTCTGGCCCAGCTTCTGCGTGCAATTCCATTATTTACATCCCAAAATAACATCGATCTCAACCTGCGTTGTGCATCCATGCTACCGTCAAGCATCATGCCAAATCCACCATTGATTACTTCTCCCCATCCTACGCCACCACCATTGTGAATAGAAACCCATGTAGCACCCCTGAAACTATCGCCTATTACATTTTGTATGGCCATATCTGCTGTGAAACTGCTGCCATCATATATATTAGAAGTTTCCCGGTAGGGAGAATCTGTACCTGATACATCATGGTGATCACGCCCCAGTATGACAGGTGCTGAAATCCTATCCTCTCTGATGGCATCGTTGAATGCTTCTGCTATTTTTATTCGACCTATGGCATCAGCATATAAAATACGTGCCTGAGATCCTACCACAAGATTATTTTTTTCTGCCTGTTGTATCCACAAAAGATTATCGGCCAATTGTTGCTTTATTTCCGAAGGTGCATCATGCATAAGTTCTTCCAGTACCTCTGCGGCTATTTTATCGGTGGTTCTGAGGTCAGCAGGATCGCAGGAAGCACAAACCCATCTGAAAGGTCCGAAACCATAGTCAAAACACATCGGTCCCATAATATCCTGCACATAAGATGGGTATTTATACTTGTTATGATTACTAAATACATTTGCGCCCGCTCTGCCTGCTTCCAGTAGAAATGCGTTGCCATAATCCCAGAAATACATTCCCTGAGCACTGAGTTGATTGATGGCATTTACTTGTCTGATAAGTGATTTTTTTACTTTTTCCCTGAATAAGGCAGGGTTTTCTGCCATCATCACATTCGCCTCTTCGAAAGTGATACCTGCCGGATAATAACCACCAGCCCATGGATTGTGTAGTGAAGTCTGATCTGATCCCAAGTCAACCTTTATCTTTTCCTGAGCAAGTTTTTCCCATAAATCTACAATGTTGCCCTGATAGACAATGGAAACAGCTTCTTTGTTACTTACTGCCCGGGTGGTTCTTTGCAATACACTTTCCAGATCAGTATATACTTCATCAACCCATCCCTGAGAGTGGCGGATCTGCGTTGCTTTGGGGTTGATCTCGGCAATCAAACAAACTGCACCGGCAATCACCGCTGCTTTGGGTTGTGCTCCCGACATGCCTCCTAATCCGCTGGTTACAAAAAGTTTTCCTGCAAGACTTGTATCGTTTCCCTTTGCTATTTTTCTTCCTGCATTCAGCACTGTGATGGTGGTTCCGTGCACAATACCCTGTGGGCCAATATACATGAAAGACCCTGCTGTCATTTGTCCATATTGCGTTACCCCCAGTGCATTGTATTTCTCCCAGTCATCTGGTGATGAATAATTGGGTATCATCATGCCGTTTGTTACTACCACACGAGGTGCATCTTTGTGGGAGGGGAAAAGACCCATGGGGTGCCCGGAATACAATACAAGTGTTTGTTCATCGGTCATTTCTGAAAGGTATTGCATACACAACAGGTACTGTGCCCAGTTTTGAAATACGGCTCCGTTGCCCCCGTAAGTAATCAGCTCATCCGGGTGTTGTGCCACGGCATGATCCAGATTGTTGCTCAGCATCAGCATAATGGCCGCTGCCTGTTTCGATTTGTGAGGGTAATCATCAATATGCCTGGCATAAACAGGATAATCAGGACGATAGCGGTACATGTATATTCGTCCATAAGTGTTGAGTTCTTCCAGAAATTCAGGCGCCAGGGTAGCATGCAACTTTTCAGGAAAATAGCGTAATGCATTTTTGATTGCCAGCTTTTTTTCTTCTGTGCTGAGTATGTCCTTTCTTTTGGGAGCATGGTTTAAAGAAATATTCAGCGGTTTTGCTTCAGGCAAGTGATCTGGAATACCTTGCCGAATCAATTTTTTAAATTCTGAAACACCTTCTTTTGGAATCATTTCAATTCTTATTTTATGCATTCATCGGTTTCTGCCACATCAAAAGTAGTAAACTCCCAGGAATAGGATTCGTCTTTTGCATCTTCCTTTTTCATCCCTTCTACAGAAAATCGTAGTCCTGCCATTCCTCCTCTTTTTGTTTGACCGGGTTTCAGACATAACTGATTTTCATCACTTTCTAAAAGAAGCATGCCATCCTTATAAAAACCTACACTAAAGTTTACCAGCGCATGGGTTTCTTTTTGATTGCTGATGCGCAGGTTTAAAACAGCATCACTATCTTTCTTATAAAAAACCGCTCTTTGCCATTTGTACATTACCTGAATACCCTCTTCTTCTGTAAATGTTGTGTATCCTCTTTGGGCACTGCTGTTGAAAGTACTCACCAATACGATGAGAGAAACGGCTAAAGCATAAAAAACAGATTTCATTTTCATTGTTTTGAATTGTTTAAATTAAGAACTTCGTTTAAATTTAACTGTATAAGAAATGAATTATTATGTAATTAGTGCTTGCAGGAAAGCGCCAATTGCTGCGTTATGCTCGCCTTCAAAACAGTCGTTTACGAAAAGTAAACTCCTGTTTTTCAGTCATCGAAAGCCTTGTGCTTGTCGTTTTCTTGCAAAGACTGGTTAGCAATAGTAGAGTTGACTACTTTAGTTTTTTAAACCGGACTCATTATTTTAAACATGTTTTAATCCATTGTAAAAATAATCTTCTATTTCGTCAACTCCCGAAAATTTGTTGTCCATCAAAAATGCCACGTTTTTTTCATACTCAGTCAAATTTTGACAAACTTTAATTTTTCGGAAAAAGTCCTTTCCATGTGAAAAAGAACCCGACATATAATACCAAATCGCTTTCATCAACCCCAGTGTTTTATTATTACGTGGTAATCTGTTCAGGGTGTTTTCCAGCAAATCCTGATGAAAGGACTGGATTAGTTTTCGTTTCTGCTGTTCGGAGTATTTCATTCCTTTTATTTCACCAGGAAGAAAAGGATTGATAAGTGCGCCCCGACCCACCATCCAATGTGTTATCTCCGGGAAAGCATTTTTTAATTCTGTGAATTTTTTATGATGAATAATATTACCGTTGTATACCACTGTATTTTTACTTTTTTTCCGGCACACATCAAATTCTTCTGTATCGGGTTCGCCCCTGTATAGTTGATCGCCGGTTCTGGGATGGATGATCACTTTTTCAAGTGGAAAGTCGTTTAATACCTGCAAAATATTTCGAAGTTCATTTTTTTGTGTATAACCCAGACGAACTTTAACTGAAAGCGATGTTTTGATATGGGGGATTGCCTCCTCTAATATCTTTCTCACTTTTTCGGGATAAGGAAGAATTCCACATCCACGCATCTTGTTTGCCAGACGGGAAAAGGGGCAACCCATGTTCCAGTTGATATGCGAGTAACCATGATGAACCAAAAAGTTTGAAAATGCCACGATCTCTTTTGCTGATGTGGTGACGATTTGGGGAACAGTAATACAATTTTTATGATCACCTGGCAGAGAAATTACATCATCAAACTTACCCGGATGAACCTTATCGGGGTGAATACCCGAAATGAAAGGTGCATATACCTCATCCAACCCATGAAAATACTCCATGAAAAAGTGTCTGTAATATTTATGGGTTATTCCCTGAAAAGGTGCCAGCGATATATGATCCATGTAAAGTACAAGATTGAAACATTCAAAATATTCCGCATAGACCTCAAAGGTTCTGCAAATAGGTCTGGAAAATCTCATCCACTATGGGGAGAGAATAATTCAGATCAAATATATAGTGCCGGCACGAAAACTTTTGTTTTTACAATTTCCTGCAAGTTTAACACATTAGGTCTTATGGGCATTTAAGCAGATGCAAAGATAGAAATAATGGGGATAAGATTGCAGGGGCTGGTTACTTCTGTTGATGATTTTTCAAGGATCTATTTTATTTTAAATCCGGTTATGCTGGTATTTCATGGATAAAAATTTTACTTTTATACCATGCGAAAAGAGAAAGATTTTTTAGGAGAAGTTTTCATCCCCGACGAAGCTTTGTATGGGATTCATGCGCAGCGGGCCTCAGAAAATTTTGCCAACCATACTTCTTTTTCCAAAGAATGGTATTGTGCTGTAGGTTGGGTGAAGCAGGCTTGCTATCAAACAGCTATATCTTTTTTACGTGCATCATCAGAGCGGTTTCCAGATAAACCCCTACCCGAAGGATGTCGCGATATAAATATATTGCAAAAAATGGAAGAAACGGCTGCAGAGGTGAGTCAAGGGATGTACTTCGACAATTTTATTGTGCCGGCAGTGCAGGGTGGGGCCGGTACCGCCATCAACATGAACATAAATGAGATTATCGCCAATGTGTCGTTACAGAAACTTGGATATCCATGCGGCAGCTATGAGGTGGTAGATCCCTTTTTGCATGCCAACTTGTTTCAATCCACTAATGATGTAATTCCAACGGCATTGAAAGTTGCATTCATGAAAAATCTTTACGTGCTGGAAGATCACGTAAATCAGTTGCGTACAGAAACAGAAAATCTTGAGAACCGGCATCGTTCTCATTTGCGTATAGCCTATACGCAGATGCAACAGGCAGTTCCCTCATCGTTTGGGATGCTGTTCAGTGCCTGGTCTGATGCCCTTTCACGTGATTGGTGGAGGATATCAAAATGTTTTGAGCGTATAAAGGTTACCAATTTGGGAGGAGGTGCCAGCGGTTCAGGAATGAGCATCCCACGGTACTTTATCATGGAAGTAACTCAAAATCTAAAGCAGATTAGTCAAATGCCGGTTACCAGAAGTGAAAATCTGACCGATACTACGCAAAATCTAGATGCTTTCGTGGAAGTTCATGCCATCTTAAAAGCACATGCCGTTAATCTGGAAAAAATTTCATCCGATCTGCGCCTGCTTGGTTCTGAGATTACAGGTAGAAAGGAGGTGGAACTACCGCGTGTGCAGACCGGTAGCAGTATCATGCCTGGCAAGGTCAATCCTGTGATCAATGAGTTTGTGATCAGCTGTGCTCATAAAATTTACAGTAACGATATGCTGATCAGCAATTTATGCGGACAGGGAAGTTTAGACCTCAATCCGTATATTCCTCTGATTGGACATGCAATGCTCGAAAGTCTGCATCTGCTTATTCAATCTAATATCGCTTTGAGAGAAAAGGTGATAAAGAGACTGAAAGTAAACCCTGAAATTGCTATAGATAAACTATTGTTCAGTCCTTCATTAACTACTGCACTGCTGCCGCTTGTCGGGTATAAGCGAGCCACGGAACTTGCACTGGTCATGAAAGAAGAGAGTTTGGATATTATTGAGGCCAACCGCAAACTAAAGGTTATTGATGAAGAGGGTTTAAAATCGCTGCTAAAGCCTGAAAATCTTTTAAAACTTGGATATTCACTCAAAGATCTGCCTGGTTAATGGTATAAGATACAGAACAATTTTTCGTTGTACAATTAAAACATAAATCATATGCGTATATCCAAAAGTCACACAGCAGGAGTTATCATAGATGTACAGGAAAAGCTTTTTCCTCATATGAACGATCGCGATTCTCTGGAAAAGAGCACCAACATTCTCATACAGGGAATGAAAATTCTTGAGATCCCCTTTCTGGTAACAGAGCAATACACGAAAGGTCTGGGTTTTACGATATCCTCTGTGCAGGATAATATTGAAGATCATTCAAAGATTGAAAAGGTTGCCTTTAGTTGCTGCGATTCGCCTGATTTTATGACCCATCTGCAAAGCATGGGGAAAACACATGTTGTGGTAGCCGGTATAGAGGCACATGTATGTGTTCTTCAAACGGTTGTTGATTTGCTTGAGAATGGTTTTAAAGTGATGGTCGTTACCGATTGTGTTTCGAGCAGAAAACCCCGGGATAAAGAGATTGCATTGGGAAGAATGGAACAGGAGGGCGCCATGCTGGCTACATACGAATCTGTTTTATTTGAACTTTGCCGGTATTCCGGAACAGATCAGTTTAAAATGATCTCAAAACTGGTGAAATAAACCGATGTGAATTGTTGTAAGGATTCATAAAGTATGCACTTGAAATTTTTTATTTAGCACTAACAATATCTTGCTAAAGATCGCGCAAGTGAAACAGGATTTATCCTGCATGCAATTATTTTTATATTACCCTCGGTATTTTTGCTGCTGGAGTGAATAAATTTGGATCGCGATAGTAAACAACCCTTATTTATCTTAGTTAACCTATATATCAATTAACACAAGGCAGAAAAACTGTTTTATTTATTATGGCTATAACCTTTTTTAAAACACCACGCAATAAGAAATTCAATTATAAACCTGTTTATTGGGACAAAGCCAAAGAAGAGCGTGAGAAGCGACTTAAATCGGCGATGGAGCAAAAAGGGGAAGGAAAAGACTATGCGGAAGCGCTTAGAGAACGTATGCAGATGCGCTGGAAAAGAACCTCTGGAAGCAAGGTACGACGCAATTCCAATCTGCGACTGATCGTTGTTTTGGCTTTCATTGCATTTATTTTTTATTATATTTTTCTTCGTTAAAATTTCGCTTCTACATGTCTGATATTATCAAGTTACTTCCCGATTCTGTTGCCAATCAGATTGCTGCAGGCGAAGTTGTTCAACGCCCTGCCTCTGTGGTAAAAGAATTACTCGAGAATTCACTGGATGCAGGTGCTACCGATGTAAAGCTTATTGTGAAAGATGCAGGAAGAACCCTGATACAAGTTACCGACAATGGCAAAGGCATGTCAGAAACAGATGCACGCATGTGTTTTGAGCGGCATGCCACAAGTAAAATCAATGAAGCCAAAGATCTTTTTGCTATTCGTACCATGGGATTCAGAGGCGAAGCATTGGCTTCTATTGCTTCAGTGGCACGCGTGGAAATGAAAAGTCGTACATCGGAAAATCCTCTGGGCACCGAAATCATCATTGAAGGGTCGAAAGTTGAATCTCAAAATGCTTGTCAATGTCCCAGGGGTACTACCATTGCCGTCAAGAATCTTTTCTTCAACACACCTGCACGTCGAAATTTCCTTAAATCCGACCAGGTAGAAAGGAATCATATTTCTACCGAATTTATCAGGGTGGCATTATCCAATCCGCAGGTTTCATTTGCCTGGTATCACAACAATCAGGTTGTAACACAAGCTGATGCAGGTAACCTCAATCAGCGCATTGTCAATCTTTTTGGTAAACATTTTAAAACCCGTTTGATACCGGTAGAAGAAAGTACAGATATACTGAATATCAATGGTTTTGTGGTGAAGCCTGAGTTTGCCAAAAAAAAGAGAGGCGATCAGTACTTTTTTGTCAATAATCGTTTTATCCGGTCACCCTATCTCAACCATGCCGTTGAATTTGCTTTTTATGAACTCATCCCCAATGATTCGTATCCTTCTTTTTTTCTTTTTCTGGATATCGATCCGGCGCAAATTGATGTAAATGTTCATCCTACCAAAACAGAGATCAAGTTTCAGGATGAAAAAACCCTTTATCAACTTATCAAAGCAACCGTAAAGCGGAGTCTGGGAAAATTCAATATTGTGCCTTCACTGGATTTTGAAAGCGAAACAGGTTTCGAGGATCTTCAGTTTGATAAAAACAAACCTGTTACCCCACCAACCATTACTGTAAATCCCAATTATAATCCATTTGGTGATCAACCGAAAACATCTTACCAGGAAGGAAAGCACCTGGTGAAACGTTCTAACCCACAAAAATGGGAAGCGCTTTGGCCGGAAAAAAATAATCCTTTTCAACCCGATCAACAGGAACAAGTACCAGGAGATGAAAACCCGGAGCAAACGGTAATAAGCCCTAACTGGGATACAGGCACGGAAAGAAACACAGGTAAAAAATTTCTTCACTTACAGGGCAAATATATTCTAACCTCTATCAAATCAGGTATTATGCTGATTGACCAACAACGTGCACACGAAAGGATTTTATTTGAGAAACATATGAAAATGATCGGCAGCCAAAAGGCAGGTTCTCAAACATTATTGTTTCCAGAGCAGATCAAACTCAATGCACCGGATACACGATTGCTACTCGAGATCAAAGATGACATCAACGCATTGGGATTCGACATTGGTGAATTTGGTAAAACCGGTTTTGTTATCAATGCCATACCTGCCGATCTGCCGGAAAATGAAAATTTGCAGCATATTGTGGAGTCTATCCTGGATAACTTTAAGAAAAACAGTGCCGATATACATCTCGAAACGCCCGTAAACCTTGCCCGGTCGCTGGCGAAAAGTTTATCAATGAAACATGGACGTATCATGAGCGAAGAGGAGATGAACGCTTTGAGTGATTCTTTGTTTGCATGCGAAATGCCTTACTCTACACCTTCTGGGAAACCTTGTCTGGTTGTTTTGGGTTGGGATGAGGTGGCAAACCGGTTTAAATAGTAGTCATTACATTTATCTGTTCAAGATAAAACTATAAAGCAATTATAATACTATCAGAAACTATATTTCCAGGTTGATCCTCTGAAAATGATCATTTATTATAACGCATACAAAAAAACCATCTGTCTTAAGAAAAACGGATGGTTTTTTTCATGTGTTTTTAAATGTATAAAGCAACTGCAAAAAAAACTCATTTGCAAGTGAATTTTTGCCAGTGCCTGACTCATCAAATCAGGTTAGAAACTTGCCTGAATTTTTTAGAGTGCACCGCTGATCAGGAATGTTGCAGCAAAGGCAACGATAGCATACAATTCGGGGAATACCGCCAAAATAAGGGTATTTCCAAAAACATTGTATCCGGAACCGATGGCAGCAATACCATTGGCACAAACCTGCCCCTGGCGGATAGCGGATAACAGTCCTACAAATCCGAGTGCCAAACCGGCACCAAAAATGGCGGCAGACTGTGTCCAGGTAATCTCTGGTACCAAATATTGAGAGAGGATAAAGTATCCCATAAATCCATACAATCCCTGGGTTCCTGGAAGCGCACTTAAGACCAGGTAGTTACCAAAAGCTTCGTCGTTCTTTTTTAAAGCACCTACTGATGCATTTCCTCCCATGGAAACTCCGTATGCACTACCGATTCCGGCCAATCCTATCATCAATCCGATTCCAATGTAAGCTAAAATAATTGGGTCCATAACAATTTGATATTTAATTAAAGTGAAACATTTAGGTTAATTTTTTAAAAGGATGATATTTTTTTCCTCCACCGGAAAAACCGGCATTTTTATAAAATTCAACAAAGGTCAGGCGCAAGGGGTGTACAAAAGCTCCCAATCCCGACATAAAAAGATTTATACCATGCCCTATGAGCAGAATCACGGTCATGATCAGAACACTCACCACGGGTATGTCACCACTCATACTGATAGCCAGGCTGTTGAAAACAAAACCCAGGATAGCACTGGAAATACCCAGTGCAAAAAGGCGGATATAGGATAGAAGATCGCCCAGTATACCGGTTATCATATTATAAGTATCCCATAACCCTATACCAAAATTCATCAAAATATTACGCGTGAGGTTATTGAGTAACAATATCATTGTGCCACTTATTCCCAGTAAAGCGTACCATGCAGGTGTTAAAGTTTCAGATGCAATTGTTGTAAATTCACCGGTAGCATAAAGGATTGCCGAGCCCAGGAGCAAAACGATCCATCCGATGGTTCCCACGGCGAGTTTCCATCCAAATTGACGTGTTTCATTGATTGCCTTCAGGAACATACCGAAAATGATTTGTATTGCTCCCAGTGCCAGGGAAAGGTAAAACAATACATTGTTGATATCGGTTCCCCTGGCATCGAGCCGGGCGGCAATTTCGGAATAAACCGGTAATGAAGTTTCGTACAACGGGATTCCGAAGAAAGTACCTCCAATAATACCAAAGAAGATGGTGGAAAGACCGAGGTAGAAAACCAGACCCATTGCCTGTTTCAGTTCTGCCGGTACACGTTTTTTTAATGCTATGGAAGCGATGGCAAGCAAAATACCGTATCCTGCATCACCAAGGCAAAATCCAAAAAAGATGGTATAAAAAGGGGCGAAGAAGGGGGTGAGATCAAGTTCACCGTATTTAGGTAATGAATAAAGATCACCCAACATCTCAAATTTCTTTGAGAATTTTTTATTTCTGAGTTCAATGGGAACCTTATCTTCTTTTGTTGCCCTTCTTTGTGTAAATACAACCGGTTTGGTTTCGAGGTATTCTTTTAGAGTGTCTTCATTTTTGATGGGTACCCACCCTTCCAGAAACATCACTTTTTCTTCTGCTTCAGGGCGGGTGTGCATGATGGTTGTGTCAAATTCTACCGATTCGATCATTTGCCTGTGGTATCGTTTGATCACATTCATGCTTTCGGCGGCATGTTTTTCGAAGAGTTTTTGCAGGCGATCCATTTCTATCTCCATTTCTTCTCTTTCCTGAAGCAAAACAGAAACAGGTTTTTCGGGCGGACGCATTTCCTCTGCATCGGGCACGCTGTCGGTAAGATATCCTTTCTCCACCAAAATAAAATAAACCTGTCCGGCATGATGAGATATCACTTCTATGGGATACTCTTCCAACCAGTTTTCATTGAATTTGCTCACCGCAATGGTTAGAAACTTAATCTTAATACGGTTCTCTTCCAACTTCTTCAGGGTTTCCAGGGAAAAATCACCCCAGGGTTCAGCCAAAGAAATTTCCTTATCGAGTGCCGTGAGTTGTTGCTTTAACTGATCCATATCGTTCATGGCAGTTCTTACAATATCATAAACCTCCGCTCCAGATACAGAACAGGGTGCATCGGTGGTTTCGGTCTCGATTTTCTGAAGGAATTTGATAACATTTTCAATTTCTTTGATGTGCTCGTATTTATCTCTGATCTCGGGGGTATACTCTTTTTCTTTTTCGATGATGTGCACTACACCTTGCCTCCTGAGATCAAAAAGAAATTTCCTGTATTCTTTATGAAATACCAGGAACGAGTATTTTTTCATGGGTTCTATCATATATTCTCCTCCGCTTCCTGAATACGTTGTTTTACAATTTTTTGAGCCGCTTTAGAAAGGTTTTCTTCATCCTCCATAAAGCGTTTGATTTTTCTTATTGCATCCTGGAATCCAGGAATTTGTACTTTTTCGTACAGGTTTACCTTTTGAGTGGTTTTGCGTCGTGCATGTTCGAGCAATTGCATTTTCTGGTTGAAAACTTCACTTTCAATGGCAATTTTTGCCAGTTCTTTTGAGATGGCGACCCCGTCTAAAAACCAGGTTGGTTTATTGAAAACACTGAACTCTTTGATTGAAAACACTACTCCATCAAGTACAGGTGTTTTTACACCTGCAATTTTTTTCACTGAAACATTTACCTCTTCAATCCCTACCAGATCATTATCAAATTCGGCCCATAACTCCATTGCATCCTTATAAGCTTTTTGCTTTTCACGGATAAGTTTTTCCAGTCTCTCTGATTCGGTTTTTGCTCTTTTTACTTCCACCCTCAGTGCTGCCTCTTTATTTTTAAGGGTAGGCAGTGCCTTTTGCCTTACCTTTAGTTGCTTTTCAAGTTGCTGCAGCGAGGTTTTATTATATTGAAACTTTATTGCCATTTTTGCTCACTTGTTTAGGTAAAAAAAGAAAGAATTAAGAATTGTTTTTGCAGTATTTTTCAACAAATTCCTTTTTCAAACCTACCTCAAGTGATGTAAAATATTTACGAAACAATTCATATCGTGTATCGAGCATTTTATCTACCTCTATATTTACATCAAGAGCGTGAAGGTTTTCTGATTATGCTTTGGCAATTTCCAGTGTTCTTTCGTAGTAATCGGTT
>CAZPVB010000118.1:0-12166 GCA_964589855.1 uncultured Bacteroidales bacterium | reverse complement strand
CTTTATACCGAAACACTTTGCTGCCTGAAGATATTACCCGGATGGCTTTTGAATATTCAAAACTAAACAACGACTCCACTTTCAATTACGGACTGGGCTGGCGATTACAAAATTATCTCGGGAAAAAGATCATCCACCATCCAGGCAGATGGCATGGATTCAGAACCAGCTTTAAAAGATTTACAAACGATCATACAACAATTATAGTGCTGTCAAACAACAACCAAAGCATTGCAGATGTTATTGACGGACTGCAGGACATTCTCTACTATGATGAAAAAGAGATTTGGATGGCAAACATCCGGGAAGAACAACCAGAAGAAACAAACTAAATTCCTTCTTCATTAAACTTTTATCTCATATTTTGGTCATGTATAGTAGATAACTTCACAGCATTTGCATTAAAAAGATTTATGATCTGATGATTATTCATATTTACGGTCTCTGTAAAAACATCAATATAGTGCAACCTTCGTTTTTCTTGTGAAATAAAAATAATTGAAAAGCCAGCAGACATAAAAGCAATGGTGAGATAACAAAAAGGGGATATTTTTTAAATCGATCTCCCGGTTTGGAAAAATCTGTTTTTCGCACCAGATGAAGTACTACTGGAACTTTAAAAATTAAAAAATATACAATTGAGATATGAATGTAAATTTTGTAAATAAGTCAGACAACCCCCTGCCTGTTTACGAAACCGAATCTTCGGCAGGAATGGACATAAGGGCATTTTGCAAAGAACCCATAACACTCGATCCCATGGAAAGGGTATTGGTTCCTACGGGTTTGTATATAGAATTACCCTTATCCTTTGAAGCACAAATAAGACCGCGAAGTGGGCTGGCAGCAAAGCATGGTATTACGGTGTTAAACTCTCCGGGTACTATTGACGCTGATTACAGAGGAGAAATCAAAATCATTCTCGTCAACATCAGCAAAGAAACCTACACCATACATTCGGGTGACCGTATAGCACAAATGATCATTGCCAGGCACGAACACATTATACCCAAACAGGTGGGTGTACTGAATGAAACAATACGAGGCGAAGGTGGTTTTGGACATACAGGTATTCAGTAAAAAAAATGAGTATCAAAATCAAAAAAAAATCGCTCTGAAAAGAATGATCCTTATATTCGCTTTTTTAATTTATCACAAAAACATAGCAAAAGAACAATAATCGGCAAGCAAAGCAGGTTAAATTTAATTGCTTCCAAACATATTTTTTTACATCAGATACTATCAAAATAATTTACATGTTCTCATTTTCTTCTTTATATAAAATTATTCCTGTTGTATTTATTTTGCTGATTTTAGCATCATGCTCGGTTCAGAAAAAATCGAACATTGCTACAGAAGAATCCGATCCGCAAAAACCCGTTAGCGAATTAAAGCAACTTGAAAGCAGCGCTATACTCATTGATGCTTCCAAACAGAAGATGTTAGGGAACTGGTCAAATGCCATTGTTTTGTATGCAGAAGCTTTAAAAGCGGATCCTGGAAACGATGCCGCTTTGTTTGAACTGGCGAAAATACATGCCAGCCAAGGTCAGCTAAATGATGCAGAAAAATTCGCCAAAAAAGCAGTCGAACTTAACCCTGATAATAATTTTTATAAACTTTCACTGGCAGATATTTACTTTTTACAAAAGAAAAATGAAGAAGGAATCGGCATTCAAAAAGAATTGGCCGATGCATCTCCCAACAATATAAACCTGCAACTTACGCTGCTCAGCAGTTATTTTTATATGGAAGATTATGAAAATGCGCTGGCACAAATTCAGCATATAGAGGATATAAGTGGGTTCAGCAATGAATTATCTATTCAAAAACAAAAACTCTATGTTGAACTCGGGCAGATTGAAAATGCCATTAAAGAAGCCGAAAAACTGCTTTCTTATTATCCGCAGGATGTGCTCTATATGGAAACACTTGCTGATCTTTACGAACAGGCAGGACGTGACGAAGAGGCCTTTGAACTTTACCAGGAAATGCTCGAATTACAACCCGATTATGCCATGGCAAGACTCCTTATGGCAGATTATTACCGCAATAAAGGGATGGAGGAAGAATCATTTAATCAGGTAAAGAAAGCTTTTCAATCAGATCAACTTAAGGTAGAAGCAAAGGTGAGAATCTTACTTACCTATTTTTTCATGGGTGAGGAAAACATGCAACACCGAAACCAGGCGGATACCCTCATCCGGATGTTATTGGATCAATACCCTGAAAACCCTACTGCTCTGGCAGTTTACGGAGATTTCCTGGTGCAGGAAGAAAAATTCTCTGAAGCTCGCAAATATCTCTACAAAGCGGCACAAATAGAACCTGGCGAAATCAATTATTGGCAGCAAGTATTATATATCGATTCGCAAACAGAGAACTTCGAACAAATGCTCGCTGTTTCTGATGAAGCACTCGAGTACTTTTTCGAACATCCTATTCTTTACTTTTTCAATGGATTGGCCAATTTCCAGCTAAAAATGTATGAGGATGCCATTACCTCCCTTCAATATGGAAAAGAACTCAGCACATCCGACGACGAACTTTACGGGCAGTTTCTTACCCTGCTGGCAGATTCTTATTACCAAACACGTGACCTGGATATGGCTTTTCAATATTATGAAGAAACCATTCAGTTACAACCCGACAACGCCTATGCACTTAATAACTACGGATACTACCTTTCTTTAAACAAAAAACAACTCGACAAAGCATACGAAATGTCGAAAAAAGCAGTGAACATGGAACCCGATAATGCTGCATTTTTAGATACTTATGGGTGGATCAATTACCTTTTGGGCGATTATGAAAAAGCAATGGAATACATAAAAAAATCTGTGGAAATAGCAGACGAACCCAGTGCTGTGGTATATGAGCACTATGGAGATGTTCTCTACAGACTCGGAGATAAAGAAAAAGCTTTTTTGTATTGGGAGAGAGCGCTTCAAACAGCAGGAGACGACCTTGATGAAGTATCGGAATTTCTGGAAGAAAAAGTCAAACAGAAAACCCTGATTGAATAAATTGTACTTCAGCAAATGCATAAAATCCTGGGTAAAAGCCGATCTGTAATTAATCAATGCAAGTAAACAAATCTTATGAAAAACAATCACCTTAAATATTCCTTTATTCTTATTTTCTTTTTGGTGCTCAGTTTAAATGCCTGCAAAACACTCAAAAAAACAGCACCCGAAGAAACTGAAGATGTTAGTGCCATGAATGCCCTGCAAACACTTGATGAGAACCAAAGTCGATTTCAGTGGATGAGTTCCCGGTTTTCAGGCAGTGTCAACTGGAAAAATAAACCCCATTCCATCGCAGGTTCATTCCGCATGAAAAAAGATTCTGCTATATATGTATCTATTGCACCCTTATTGGGTATTGAAGTTGCCAGAGCACTAATCACAAACGACAGTGTAAAAATTCTGAATCGTTTGGATGCCACCTACTATCTGGGCGATATCAATTTACTTAACAAAATGTTTGACACAGATGTCGATTTTCAAATGCTGCAATCCCTTTTCCTGGCCAACGATTTTCCACATTTTAGGGATCAGGGATTTGTGCTGGAAAAAAACGAGAAATTTTTACAACTGCATAATCCTGAAAGAAAAAGGGAAAACAACAAAGGAAAACCCATCAGTCAGTCGCTATTGCTCAGCCCCGAAGATATGAGAATAAAATCGAATATTATTTTCGTGGAAGAGTCCAATACAACTTTAAGAGCAGATTATGAAAATTATGAAAATATTGAAGGTAACTGGTTGCCCTCTCAGATGAAAATTGTTTTCGCCAGCAATGAGCAGGTATCTGATCTGAGCATGTCATTTAGCAGAACAACAATAGATGAGCCTAAAAAAATGAGGTTTTCCATCCCATCAAAATATACACTGATCAAATTAACAAACTAATTTTTTACGCCGGTCATCCCCATGATAAATAGCGTTAGCAAAAAAACTCATGTTTGTAATGCGTGTCTGAAAAGAGACCGTCAGATGCAACAATTGCCAGGGATGCAAAAAAAGAGTTTACTTTTTGGAAAAAAATACTTTAAAGACAAACAAAGCGGTTTATCTTCTTTGTTTGGGGCATCAAATGG
This sequence comes from uncultured Bacteroidales bacterium, assembly GCA_964589855.1. Lineage (GTDB taxonomy): Bacteria > Bacteroidota > Bacteroidia > Bacteroidales > UBA7960 > SKVR01. The sequence continues at coordinate 8,064 of CAZPVB010000118.1, read as the reverse complement.
CAATCTTCTGCAAACATTAAACAATCCGTTTTGCTGGTTGAGAATTAAAAATTTCATAACCGGAATAATTTTTACTTTTCTCTTTGTGCTTATATGGGTGCATCCATCGCCGGGTCAAACGAGGGAAGATCTGGAATCAGAAAAAAGACGGATTGAAAGAGAAATATTGCTTACCAGCCAAATGATCAGGGAAAACCAGGAGTCTGCTGATGTAACCCTTGATCAGTTAACACTGATCAACAAAAGCATCGAAAACCGCGAAAATCTCATCAATAAACTGAGTGAACAGATCAATCAGATCAATTCACAAATCAACAAAACCACTGCTGAAATCCAAAAACTGGAAGAGGAGCTGAAGGCACTCAAAGATTCATATGCAAGGCTTATACAGTATGCCCATAAAAACAAAAGTTCATACCAAAGAATGATGTTTATTTTTGCCAGCCGCGATTTCAACCAGGCTTACCTGCGATTAAAATACTTTCAGCAACTTGCTCAACACAGGCGCATACAGGCAGAAAAAATTGAATTGGCAAAACAAAAACTTGCCACAACAAAAAGTGAACTGGAGATACAAAAACAACAACAACAAAATCTGCTTGAAGAAGAAAGAGTAGAAATGAAAGAACTAACACAGGAAAAAGAAACACAAAAACAAAAAATTGAAGAACTCAGGCAAAAAGAAAATCAACTGAAACAACAACTTAAAAAGCAACAGGAAACCGCCCGGGAACTGCAAAGAGAGATAGAAAGAATCATTGAGGAAGAAAGAAGAAGGGTTGCCGATCAAGCCAAAGAAGAAGGAAAGGAAACCATAGGACTTTCGCCCGAAGATCAATTGCTCTCAGATGAATTTGAAGAGAACAAGGGAAAATTACCTTGGCCGGTGGAAAGAGGTATCATAACAGGATTTTTTGGCGAACAACCCCATCCCGTTTTGCCAGGGATTAAAATTCCCAACAATGGCATCGATATTTCCACCACCCGCAACAGCAGTGCAAGAGCTATCTTCAGTGGCACCGTAACCCGGATCACCAGCATAGCAGGGTTTAACTATGTGGTGATTGTAAGGCATGGAAACTTTCTGAGCGTTTATGCCAACCTTTCTGAAATTTATGTGGAAGCAGGTCAGAAAATCACTACCAAACAAGAAATTGGCAGGATTGCAACCGATGATCAAAATGCCAAAACTTTTATTCATCTGGAAATCTGGCAGGGAAACAATAAGCTGGATCCGGCCAAATGGATCGCTGCCAGCCTGCCCTAAAGAAAATAACTTTACTTTTATTGTATAACAGCGTAAACAGAACCACCTTAGATTTCTACAATATTAACCATTCGCATTATTGATTATCATAATTATTTCATATCTTAGCCGTCACATTTAAAACGATTAATCCTATGACAAGTGCATTTATTACAGCCATGATCGGTCCTCCCGAAATTATTATTATCGCTATTATTGTTTTATTACTCTTTGGAGGCAGAAAAATTCCTGAACTCATGAAAGGTCTTGGGAAAGGAATGAGAGAATTTAAAGACGCCCAAAAAGAGGAAAAAAAGAATGTTTCGGTTGAAGGATCATCAGTTGAAGGATCAAAAGAAGATTAAGATCAATATCTTTTCTTCTGTTACTCCTCAATTATTCCTGTTTATAAGTTGATCAGAAACGATCATTTTTTACCGGAATGAATCAATACAGAATTAAAAACCGTTTATTTATCAGGCAATTCGATAGACAGCAAATGTGAATTCATTCATTTATGGGTTCACATTTGTTTGTTTAGCACCCAATGGGTTCCATTTCGCTCCTTTTCTAACATTCACTGTGATCACGTCCAAAAACCTTTTCAATATTATGATATCAACAAACCATTTTTTCCGCTATTTTATTTATTTGGGAATTGCATTGTCCTGTTTTCTGCTTAGCTCTTTCACAAATACCACCGCCAAAAACTCACCCGGCGAAGAGGTTGAACAATGGAGTTTGGCAGAAGACGATCCGGTGGTTGCAGCATTGGACAGTTTGGCCATGCTTACGGTTTTCCGCAACCTGGAAAAAAGAGATGATGTTGCTGCTGCTGGTGCTAACCAAAAATACCCCCCCGATTTTATTCCCGAATTTCACGATTCTGTTTATATTCAGCGTTTCGAGCAACTTAATAAATATTCCACCATCGATTTTGTATACAATTCGTATGTAAAATCCTATATAAATCTATATGCCAGCCGTCGACGCGATCTAACCGAGAAAATAATGGGATTATCGCAACTGTATTTCCCCATCTTTGAAGAACACCTCGACCGGCTGAATCTTCCATTGGAGCTTAAATACCTGGCGGTAATTGAATCGGCACTCAATCCTTTGGCCAGATCCAGGGTTGGCGCTACCGGTCTTTGGCAGTTTATGTATGGTACCGGAAAAATGTACGGACTTCAGGTAAACACAATGGTAGACGAAAGAAGTGACATCCTGCAATCAACCATAGCAGCCTGCGAGCACTTTGTAGACCTTTACGATATCTACGGAGACTGGAACCTCGTGATGGCCGCCTACAATGCAGGACCAGGAAATGTAAACAGAGCCATCAGAAGAGCAAGAGGTGTAAAAGATTTCTGGATCGTAAGAAACTACCTGCCGCGCGAAACAAGAAACTATGTTCCTGCTTTCATGGCCGTTACTTATGTTATGGAACATGCTGAAGAACACAATCTTTTCCCCATACCTCCCCTTTATTCACATTTCGATATCGACACACTTGAAATATCAAAACAACTTAGTTTGAGGGTTATAAGCGACTTTATTGATATCCCGCTTGACCACCTGAGGTTCCTCAATCCTACTTTCAAACAAAATATCATCCCCGAGAATTCCAAAAACCCTTATTATCTCCGAATTCCTCAATCTTATACGGGTGTATTTCTGGCCAATGCAGACACCATTTACAATCATAAAACACCCGAACAAATAGAGCAGGAAGAGCGTGCAGCACTTTTAAGTCAAACCACGGTACATATAGTCAGAAGCGGTGAAGTATTGGGAAGCATTGCCAGAAGATACGGAACTTCGGTGAGGCAAATCCAAAGTCTCAACAATATGAGAGGTACCATGATAAGACCTGGGCAAAGACTCATTGTAAGAGCACCTGCACGCCCACCACTACAAATTGAATCTTCAGAACACACCCATTTGGTCAAAAGTGGTGAATCCATCAATATCATTGCCGGTAGATACCGCGTGTCAGCCAACCAGATCAAGCAATGGAACAACCTGAGATCAGATATTATTCATCCCGGACAAAAACTGATCGTTAGAGACCCCGCCCACGAAAAAAAGGAAGAATTAGCAGAAGAGAAGGAAAAACAGGATATTGCCGGGCAGAATATTGCCAAACTCATCACGAACAATGAAAGCGCGGAGGAGAATGCAGAAGATCCCCCGGAGGAGAAAAAAAACACTCCTTATATTTATTACATTGTGCAATCAGGAGATACAATGTTTGACATTGCAACCCGGTTTGATGAGATAACTGTTGATGAACTCACTGAAGTAAATCAGATATCGGTCACAAGTCCTCTTATTCCGGGACAAAAAATTCTTATTCCGCTCGAAAATTAAGCAATGCCAAAAAAGAATTCAAACCTTTCAAATAAAAGGCATGAATAAACAATAAATTTCATTTTTTTGTATTTTACTTAAAGAAACTCTTTACCCAAAAATATTTTTTGTGGAAATCAGCCCATGACAATACTTTTCATAAACAGGTTTTTGATTTTTTTCTCACGGATAGCCTTCTGTCATTACAAATCATAATGGCAGGGGTTACATCTATTCAACAAAAATATAAAAATATGAAAAATTTAATCTCTCTGCTTTTGTTAGCAATATTGCTTTCATGCAGCACTACCGATCGCCCCAAAAAGCCTTCTGCAACAGGTAAGGCAGGCGAATTGCTGGTTGTTACATCCGAAAACAAATGGATAGGCACTGCGGGAGATCTCATCCGCGAAAATTTTGCCTCTCCGGTACCCATGTTGCCACAGATAGAACCTAGCTTCAACATCATTCAGATCAAAAATGAAGCGTTTGTAAAACTTTTTGAAACACACCGAAATCTATTGTTTGTCAATTTTGATCAAACAATTGAAAAGGGAAAAATAGAAATACAGCGAAATGTCTGGTCGTACCCTCAGATGGTTATTCGCGTTACAATTCCCGATGAAAATATTCTTGAAAAACTGCTGGATAAGAACAAAGAGCAGTTTGTGAATTTGTACCTTGAGAACGAACGCGAACGGATAATCAATGCCTACAACAGGATGCTCAATCATCAGGCGAAAAACTGGGTGAAAGAAAACCTGGATCTGAAAATAAGTGTACCGGAAGGATATTTCATTGCCAAACAAACTCCTGAATTTGTATGGCTGCGCCAAACAGGTACACGCGATGATCTTGACCTGGGACTGCTTATCTCGGTATTGCCCTACAAAGACCCCGGAGCAGATTTTGAGCACGAAACCATATGGGCCCGCAGAGACAGTTTAACAAAAAAACATATTCCGGGTACATTCCCGGATTCTTACATGACTACATATCCTGATATACCTCCATTGTTCCGCGAAATCAATTTTAATGGGTATTATGCTGTGGAAGCCAGAGGATTATGGAAAATACAGGGCGATTTTATGGGCGGACCTTTTGTCAATGTTACTTTTGTGGATGAGAAACACAGCCGGATTATCAATATTGATGGCTTTGTATATGCTCCCGGGTTTGAAAAAAGAGACTACCTCAGACAGGTAGAAGCACTCATGTACAGCGTTATGTTGCCATCTGAAGAAGATGATGCAACCAATGCGGAACAAAATCAAAGGGAGCAGGTATAACTTTTTATTTAAAGGTTATCTTTTTTCATATATTTTTGCAAAATAAAAGTTTACCAGGTTTGTATTTTGGAAAGATGGAAAGAACTCAAAAAACAAGAAATAACCTGCATGAAGATGTTTTTTTATAGCCATCAAAAAGTTGTCTTTGGTGAAAAACTCCAACAGACACCAACCTGTTTGATAAAATTTTAAATATATGAACCGAGCCATGACAATAGTATTGACACACACGCGGATGATTAGATTTCGTAGCATGGACAAAAATACAAAACCGGAGTTTTAGCGAGCTCCATCTGACCTATTTAATAAAATTATAAACAGATGAACAAGAAGTTTTTGTTTCCGGTCATTGCTATCCTTTTTGGGGTTCTTCCCTCATGCCAAAAAAGCATGAATGAAAACATCACCGGTAGATGGGAAAAAGTTGATGTAACACAAATAGAACCCTCTACTGTTTCTTTTTGGGATTTTGATTCAGGAAAACTAATCATTTACAAAGCACCAGCTAATGATCCTGCTGCTGTTTCTGTGGTTGATTCCGCATTTTACGCTATCAGCGGAAATCCATTACAATCAAAGCTTGTTTTATTTGATGCGGGCAACGACCTTTACAACGGCGAATGGGATATTGTAAAACTTAATGATGAAGAACTTATTCTAAACCTTGATATAGAAGGTGGTGTATTGTTCGAAGAGTTTATTAAAATATTCTGAAATCGTCAGAAATTTGTAACTTTACAGTCTTGTTTTCATGGTTGCAAAGGGAGACCCCCGGATTTATTCCTACAAAGGGTTCTCCCTTTTTTTATTGATAACTGTTTTACCTGTCTTTTTCTCAAAATATTTATTGCAAATAATGGCAAAAGTAAAAACTACATTTTTTTGTCAAAACTGTGGCGCACAATCTGCAAAATGGATTGGCAAATGCCCTTCATGTCAGCAGTGGAATACTTACGCTGAAGAGGTAATAGAAGCACCATCAAACAAAACCAACACAAGCCTGCATACAGGAAAAACCAGAACCAGTAAACCCAGGTTGATTGCCGAGATACAGTACACGGAAGAAAAAAGATTCGACAGTAGCAGCATCGAACTCAACAGAGTGCTTGGAGGTGGCATCGTTCCGGGAGCACTTATCCTGGTAGGAGGCGAACCCGGCATTGGTAAATCCACACTCATGCTGCAACTTGCCCTGAACATCAAATCTAAAAGAACCCTCTATATCTCTGGCGAGGAAAGTGAGATACAAATAAAAATGCGCGCCGAAAGACTGGGGTTGCTTCATTCTGAATGCTATATTCTGACAGAAACCCAAACCCGGAATATTTTTCATCATATCCTCGAATTGCAACCGGCAATACTTGTCATCGACTCCATACAGACGCTTACCACCCAACACATCGAATCTTCGGCAGGTAGTGTTTCACAAATACGCGAATGTGCTTCCGAATTTCAGAAATTTGCCAAAGAATCGGGCACACCGGTTTTCCTGATTGGTCACATAACGAAGGAGGGTTCGCTGGCAGGACCTAAATTACTGGAGCATATGGTCGATACGGTTCTGCACTTTGAAGGCGATCATAATCACATATACCGGATATTAAGAAGTAATAAAAACCGGTTTGGTTCCACCTCTGAGATTGCCATTTTTGAAATGCAAAGTACAGGTCTGCGTGAAGTATCCAACCCATCCGAAATATTACTCTCAAGCCGCGATGAACCCCTGAGTGGTATTTCTGTATCCGCCACCATTGAGGGCATAAGACCTATTCTTATTGAAACGCAGGCACTTATCAGCACAGCAGCATATGGCACACCGCAGCGTTCATCAACAGGTTTTGATGCCAGAAGACTCAATATGCTACTTGCGGTGCTTGAAAAAAGATGTGGGTTCCGGCTCTCAACCAAAGATGTTTTTTTGAATATAACCGGGGGAATAAGGGTTGACGATCCCGCCATTGATCTGGGTGTAATATGCGCCATCTTATCATCCAATGAAGATATTGCGATCAAAGATAAAACATGCTTTGCTGCTGAAGTTGGCCTCACCGGCGAAATACGACCCGTAACAAAAATTGAACAAAGAATTTCAGAAGCTGAGAAGCTGGGTTTTACCGATATCTTTATATCAAAGTACAATTTGAAAAGTACCGATGCCAGTCAGTACAATATAAAAGTACATAGCGTTACAAAGGTAGAGCAGGTTTTTTCAATGCTGTTTGGATGAATCCCGGAAATATCTGATTGATTATAAAAGGTCTTCCAGTGCTTGCTTCAATGATGGGAACTGGAATTCGTACCCTGCTTTCTCAAGATTTTCGGGATAGGCAAACTGTCCGCCAAGCAAAGTTGAGGCACCTTTGCCGTAAAGAATTCGCAAGGCAAATCCTGGTACAGTAAAAAGATTTGGTTTTCCAAGGGTTTTGGCAAGTGTTTTTGAAAATTCGGCGTTAGAAACCGGATGCGGTGCCGTAAAGTTAAAGATGGTTTGCGATGGTTGTTTTTCAATAATCATTTCAAGTGCCCGGGCATAATCAAGGATATGTATCCACGATAAACCCTGTTTACCGCTGCCTATCTTCCCTCCTACTCCCAGTTTAAAAGGCAACGACATCTGCGGTAATGCACCACCCTCCTTTCCCAGAACAATGCCGGTTCTCAGGGTATAAACCGGAAGCATAAATGCTGCTTTTTTTGCTTCCTCTTCCCATCGCTGACAAAGAGTTCCGAGAAAATCATCACTCAACTGATGATTTTCTTCTGTGTGATGACCCTCATCAGTATAAATCCCAACTGCCGATGATGATATAAAAATTTTGGGACGTGTGCGCAACAGTTTTAGTGCTCCGGTAAGCATTCCGGTTGTATCAACCCTGCTGCTCCAAATGACACGTGTGTAACGTCGGGTCCATCTTTTTATGACAGGTGCGCCGGCCAAATGGATCAATACATCATTTCCGTCTATTAAACCAGCAAGGTGCTCTTCTCCCAGGCGAAAATCTTTCCGTCCAATTCCTGATACTTCATAACCTTTTTGTGTGAAATAGTCACTTAAAAAACTACCAATAAATCCTGTCTTACCTGTAAGTATGATTTTCATCTGTTTATAATTTGATTAAATAGGTCAGATGGAGCTCGCCAAAAAACCGGGTTTGTAATTTTCTCCGTGTTGCGAAA
>CAZPVB010000117.1:7308-12341 GCA_964589855.1 uncultured Bacteroidales bacterium | reverse complement strand
ACAGTTCGGGATTGTTGAATGAACCCGCAAACAGACCTAACTGTGTGCATTCCTGACTTATTACGTGGAAATGATAGACTAAAAGTAAAATAAATAATAGTATGTTTTTCTTATCCATAACTTCAAAGATTTGGATTTGCTATTTGTTCAATAGAAATGATAGAATTCCCGTTTTGAGGTTAATATCCCATCATTAAGAATAGAAGTGAGCTTTTATGGTTCAGGATAATATTTATCCTGAACCATAAATATCTTAAATTAATTGATTAGATTTATTTCGGTTTTTACTGTTTTTTAGTTCGTTAATAATTATTTAACAACCAAAAAACCGGAGATCATAATAATATTTATCATCTCCGGTTGGTCCATTCATACACAGGAAAATTTTAAGAACAGGATAGGATAAAGATTAGTTCCTGTTTCTGAAACGGTTTCTTAACTGAATAGTGTTGGTTTCACCATTTACAGTAATGGTTGCTTCATCATCACAGATGCCCTGGCCATAATCCAGCACTGCCGTTTCAGTTCCTACAACAATCTCAACAGTTCCCTGTACAAACCATCTGCAATTTCTTCTTTTAAGCAGAGGTTCGGTTACAGTCCTGCTGTAGGGTTTTTCTTCAATGTTCATTCCATTGGCAGATCCTTCGTGCAGGAATTCATCGTCCCAGATAAAGAAAGGAGTATCAGTGCCCGCCACCTGTGTTCTTGTGCGATTGAACTCTCTGCTGTAGGTGGTTCCATCCTCAAAGATTACCTTGCCATTGGTTAAGGTCATGGTAAATGCATGGTCTCCTGTTTTTTCAATGAGCTTGGTACCTTCTACCTGTGCATCATTTACAGTGTAATCAACCAGTTCAATTTGCCTTCGGAATGTTTCCAGGAAAGGGCGCCCCAGAACTTTCACCACTACCATTCCGTTTTTAACACGTTCGTTTGGTGAGTTTTCATTTACAAAATCCAAAAAGGTGATGGTGTGGATAACTGTATCACCGGAAAATGAGGTTTCTACGGTTCGGGTTCCACTCATTCCTTCATCTGTGGTGGTACCGGTTTTTAAATTTTCATTGGTATACGTGATCTCATCAGCTTCTTCCATAATGTCATCAAAATAAGCGGCAATCACATCTTCATTTATAATTGTCTCCTGAAGGGAAACGGTTTCATTTTCTTCCTGGCAGGAGGTGAAGAACACGAGGGTTGCCAGAAGGGTTGCAACTGTCAGAAAATTGATCTTTTTCATGAGTTTTTAGTTTTTAATGAACAATGAATTAATTTGGGATTGTGAAATGCTAATCTGCTTTTTTTGACTCCTTTTCTGATGGATGGTTTAATGGGGTAGCATTTTTTTTATAAATTGTTTCTGGTTGAAAAGAAACCTGTTTTTTTTAAGATTATCATTAAAAACAATGATTTTGATTATCAATTCATTAATAATTAAATAAAGGAAATCCCCGGAAAATTCCATAAAAATGTTTTTTGTGTATTAAAAAAATGTTACTTTTGCAACGTCAAAAAAAACACGATACTTGACATAAATTATTCCTCCTTAGCTCAGTTGGTTAGAGCACCTGACTGTTAATCAGGGTGTCCCAGGTTCAAGTCCTGGAGGAGGAGCAATCAAAACCCATCCGGTAAAAAGATACCGGATGGGTTTTTTGTTTTTGATCAGATTGTTGCTCTTTTGGGTTGGCGGTAATGATTCGTTTTAAAATCCTCCTGCTGAAAGATGCAGACCCAGCGTGCCAGCGGATTTTGATTGTGATCTTTGGAAGGGATAGGCATAATAAGGTTCGAGTATAATATATCCGAATAGGTTTATGCGGAAGGCAACACCTGTGCTGAAAACCGGTGTTTTCATATCATCAGAGGACGAGGGTTCCCATTGCATTCTTATGGAGTCAAAATCAGACCAGATTAAACCACCGTCGGCAAAGAAAACAAGATCAGTGAAAAAAGTTTTGGATTTGATCATGGCAAGACGCTTTGGTCCGCTAAATGGAATCCGAAACTCAGCATTTGTCACAAGCATTTTACTGCCCACCAGATTGTTTACATTTAAACAGTCTTCCCCGTTACAGGGTGTTTGACTCAATGATCTGAAACTATAACCTCTGATGTAGAATTCATTTCCCAGATACATAGGGTGGAGTTCTTCAGCACTTTTACCGTATCTTCCGTAATGCATGATCCTGAATCCAAGGGAAAAGGGATGCATGAGGAAATATTTTCTCACATCAGCCATGGCATCCCAGTATTGGTATTTTCCAAAAGATCTGTCTACCTGAAATCTGTATCTGTATCCACTCATAGGAGAGGTAAGTCCGAATTTTGAACCATCGCCTGTATAAGCCAGATAGGTGCGGTAAACATAAAATGGCTCCGGAGCATCTATCTGGTGAGTTTCTCTGTCAATACGCATTCGGCCGGCATAGTAATTATTGATACTGTCGATCCTGAAGCTATACATGCTGGCCGATATCCCTGCTTCAAATCTAAGTTTTTTGGATAATGGATATTGTGCCATCATGCTCAGGCGATCTTCAAAAACACGCTGTTCCATCAAAACCAGGTTATCCACAATATTGCCATCCAATGTGTCCCTTTTTAGTAGTCTTCTGGATGATCGAAAGGGTACGTGACTAAAAGACGCGCCCCAGTTGATTCTGTTTTTCTGGTTGAGATAAAAAACCCTGCCTGATATGTCGTAAATTCTTCCCTGTACCTGAAAACTGGTCAGGAGCAGATTTCTTTTCAATATATCGCTAAACAAAAAACTAACGCCACCTGCCATTCCTGTTCCGTAATTGCTTACACCCACTCCTATGCCTGGTGAACCTATTGTTTCCAGTGAAAATTCAGGATCGTATGGTTGGGTGCTGAAAAGAGATTGGTCATACAATGGATAAGTGTTGAGTTGATCATCAACAAAAACTTCTGATGACCTTTGTTGAGGCAATGAGATCAACTGAGCAGGATCTTTGTTCACGTCGCTGGAAGAAAAAACCACTCCGGTCAGATCACTGATTTGCATCCGGTGAAGTTGATATCCACCGTTTTTATAAAGGATATAAACCAATTCTTCACTTTTTGAAGAAATATCAAAACATGGCGAAATCATGGTAATACCAGATACGCCGGTTTTCAGATCTGTAATTTTTCTGATCTCTTTTGCGCCCGGATTGTATTTGTAGATGTTTCTGAATCCATCGGCATCAGAAACAAAATAAATTTCATTACCCCTGGGAGAGTAAACAGGATTATGAATATTAGCGTTTTCAAGCAGGTTTAGCGTTGTTAAATTGTTGTCGGTTAAATCGTATGAAACGAGTTGGTAGTTTCCAAATTTTAATCTGCTAAGATCTGTTTCACGGCTTCTGTCTGATACAAATACAAGTTTACTGCCATCGGGCGACCAACTGGGTTGAATATCGGAGAACTGGTCGTTTGTTACCCGGGTTAAACTTTCATTCTGCATGTTGTAAATATAAATATCACTTTGTCCTTTATGTAACCCCGACACTGCGATTTTGCTGCCATCAGGCGACCAGGCCGGATTATTAAAGGCATCGAGTGATGGAATTTCGATGGTTTTCACAATTTTTTCATTTGCGAGGTTTACAATAAGTAGTTTGTTTCTTCCCTCACTAAAGGTTGTAAGGGCAAACTCTTCTCCATTGGGGTTCCAGGTTCCTGATGATTCCAGGTAACTATAGTCATCAATATGCTCATCCCTGATAACATTGGTGATCCTCTTACTAATCTCTTGTTTTTCCATATCCGCCAGGTAATAATCGATAGAGATTACGTTTTTGTCAGATATGAAAATCATGTTTTTTCCGTCAGGACTTAAAGAGGGAGCAATATTGATCTTACCAGCGTTGGAAACATCGAATATTTTTTCTCCCTCGAATTCCTTTTTGTCCGACATAAATGGCTGGTGCGTTTCTCTGATCTTGTTTGCCCATAAGATGGAGAGGGTATCGGGTGTTAGCATTGTAAGACTATCGAGAGCATTCCGATATCCTGCTTTTCCGGTTGCTTTCAAAAGATCAGGGATGATTGTATCGCCATAAATGCCCGCCATGTATGTCCAGAATACATGACCATATCGGTAAGGAAAATAATTGCCAGGTTCTTTTGTCATTTTTTTAAAAGTAGGAAGATCGTCCTGAAGAATAGCATCTCTCATCCACATGGCGGTTTTAACGTCTGATTCCCCTATAGATAAGTATTCTGACAATCCTTCTATCATCCAGATGGGTACATTACCAATAGCCCGAAGTCCAAGTTCATTATCTTCTTTAAACATATTGTACTGAAACACATGCACCATCTCATGACCTACAACATGGTTGGTTTCTTTGTTGGTAACTGAATAAGGCATGATAAGTCGCTTTCTGTATCCCTCGGTAACTCCTCCGGTACCCACCCCAATAAGGCTTTGTATAACGGTAGTTTGCTGGAATTCAGCATGGTTGTTGTAAAGAACAATAGGGTTTTTACTGCGTAATGTATCCTTAAATACTTTTTGGTGCCTGTGGTACCATCGCTCAGATAATTGAGCAAATTCATCCATCTGTTCTTTGTCTTCCAAATAATGATATATCCGGAAATGTGGCGTTTCATATATTTCAAAATCAAATACTTCGTAATTTACTTTGTTTTTGCCAAAATATTGTCCGGATGCGTTTGAGACTATGAATGCAAAAATAATGGTCAGGTAAAGGATTTTTGTATTTATTTTCATATGTTTGTAATTTTATTAAATAGGTCAGATGGTGCTCGCCAAAATACTCTTACTACATGCTTTGCCATGCTGCGAAATATTGTTATCCGCGTGTGTGGAAATAGTATTGTATTGTAATGGCTTGGTTCATCATGTTTCGTTATTTACAGACTCTTCTTTTGACTTGAATTTAAGACGTACCTTCGTAAAAACACCATTTTCGTGCCCGGTTTATTTTCATTCCCTTTTTTAGTATTATATCAGCCAACACAGAAAAGGGAAAAACCTAACTGATTGAAAACAA
>CAZPVB010000117.1:0-7208 GCA_964589855.1 uncultured Bacteroidales bacterium | reverse complement strand
AAAAAGAAACAAAAAATATATATATTTTTTTGATTGATTATGTATTGAATATGTGGAAAAATTCTCACATAGTGTGGTATCTTTTCCTAATGTTTGGCAAGATGCAGCATAGGTGAAAGCAAAATATCTACCTCTTAAATGAATTGATCTTTAATGTATTGGGTCTGTATTTAATGATTAAATCGTTTTTTCGTTGCTTGTCATTATCCTGATATGGGGGTGGCACGATTTTTTTGGATTGATGGTGAAGCGAAATTAACTTTGGTCAAATTGGTATTAAACTGAAAACCAGATAAAGTAGCGAAAATAATATTTTGAATCAGATAACTAAAAAAAGACATTATGAAAACGAAAAAACAAACTGTAATACAGATGCAAAAATTAAGCAAAAAATTGATATCCATTATGTTGACTGCATTTTTAGTGCTCAGTCTCTCTCATGTGGTTTCGGGTCAGGAAACCAAAGACGCAGAAACACCCGGAGAATTAGAGGCAATGGAGGACGAAAATATGGATTACCTCAGACAAATCTATGAGATTATTGAAGACTATCCTGCCTTTTCCTATTCTTATACCATAGAAGATGGAGAGGTGCAGGATGTGGTTGTTGAGGGGGTTGAGAGTGATCTGGATCGGAAACGACTGGAGGTAATTCTTTTTGATTTAAAAAGCAATAGAAATAAGATGAAAAGTAAATCCAACCGCATTGGTGTTTTCTATTCTGTTGATGAAGAGGCTGAATACAGTGGTAGTGAATCTGATTTGCAGGATAAAATTCTAAATAACCTTACTTACCCTGACAGGGCAAAAGACTGGGGAGTGGAAGGGACGATTTATGTGAAATTTGTTGTGGATGATAATGGACAAATTCCATTCGCAACAACTTCAACAAATATTAATACGTCTGTCGAGAGATATTTAGATCAACTGGAAAAGCAAGCGGTGGAAGCAGTAAAAGCAACCTCGGGTGAATGGGATCCAGGCAAAGTAGATGGTGTTGAAGTTGCATCTATGGTTGTAATGCCGGTAACATTTGATTTTGAAAAAAATCCGACCCTGCCAGCAATAATCAGATAAAAAAGTTTTGTTGAGCATACGATTATTCGACTGTTAAAAAAGACCAGTGTTGCCTGAAAACGTAAAAAGCATCACTGGTTTTTTATTTGAAACTGATGAATTACTTAAATTCATCCTCGTCGTTTGTTCTGTCTTTTTTTTGTTGCTTTTCAAACTCTTCATTTTGCTTTTCCACTGCTTTTTCATGTTCTTTTTTTCCCTTTGTATCGCGTTTTCTATTCTCAAGGTTTTTCAGGTTGCTTTCTCGTCCATACAATATCAAATGATCATAGGTGCGAATGGTCGTATTGTCTTGGGGTGTACCCAGGTATGATCCGTCTTTTCTTTGTATTCCAATCAGGTTTATGCCTTCCTTTTTTAATCCCAGTTCTCCTGCTTGCTGGTTTTCCATCCAATCTCCCTTATTTACTTTGATCACAGTTATCTCATATTCACCGGTAAGGTCGAGCAGTTCAACGTAATCTCTGACATTTAGGTCTGTAAATCTCTTCAGGATTTTTTTAATAAAAGAGATCAAGGCGTTTTCCATCCATTTGCTTTTGGATAATACCCAAACCATTCCCATGAAAATTACAATGACGCCTATTCGCAACAGGCTACTCTTATTCCCGTCTGCTGAATCTATAAAGGTTAACATCAGCGAAGCAATGGCGGATATAATACCAATATTTCCGATCAGCATGAGCGTCATGATGATTCTGCGTCGTGCCGGATGATTGACAATGTTTTCAGCTTCCTGCGTTGTAAATCCTACCCCTGTAAAAGCAGAGCGGGATTGAAACCTTGCTGCTTCCCTTGATAAACCAGTATGTACAAGTAGTTCGGTTGCAATACGTGTAATCAGAAAAGACAAAGAAATAATAATAATCAAACTGACCAGAGGCGCCATGTGTCTGTTTTATTTAGTTTCAGTTATTTTTTATCGGTTCAGGGTTTTGATGGTGGTAAAACGATCGAGAAATTTATAGGTAAGAATTTTCACACCACTGTGTATAAAAATCCAGACTATAGAATAAGCCCATACAATTAATGCAGGTTTCCATCCTACATCCGGAATAAATATTCCATATACAGCAAAAAGAGTACCTATGATCTGTGTTCCTTCCAGAGAAATAAACAACCATAATCCAGGGTAAGGTTTTTGCCACAAAGTGCCGGTATTTCTTGTTAAAAAAATAGTCATGTGTCCGGCAACCAGCAATTTAAGAAATATCATGGTTTGCAATTGCTCATCTGAAAAATTGGATTGTGTTTTTAAGTAGAAATACAGTAAAAAAGAAGAAATAACTCCGGATATCGATAAAACAGATGAAACAGAAAGTACCCTTTTCATATTCCATCTAACAGGTTTTTGGGAAGTTTTTACCTTGTCTGATGCAATGGTCATGATGGGTATATCATTTAAAATTGCCAAAAGAACGATCATCACTGGTGTTACCGGGTAAAACCGGAATGCCAGTATAGACAGGGTCATAAATAATAAAACTCTCATGGATTCGGTAATTCGGAAAGTGGTATAACTGATCATTCGTTCGAAAATCCTCCTGGCTTCTTCAATGGCCTGAGAAATTACACCCAGGCCAGGTTCTGTAAGAACAAGATCGGAAGCCGAGCGTGCTGCATCAGTTGCACCTGATACAGCAATACCCACATTGGCCTGTTTCAGCGCAGGAGCATCATTTACACCATCTCCTGTCATGCCAATAATACGATCCTCCGCCTGATATTGCTTTATAATTTTAAATTTATGTTCGGGTGTTACCTCTGCAAAACCACCCGGACTTTTGTTTTCTCTCACGAACTCTTTTCTTTTTTGATGGGTTCGCTTTTTTTCCTGCAAATCTTCCTTTTCAAAATAGTCTTTTGCCGAGATAATATCGTTATTCATTCCAATTTGCTTTGCTACTTTTCTGGCAATAGACCGATGATCGCCCGTAACCATCCTTATATCAACCCCGTGATTTAGTGCATCCTGCATAGTTGCTTTCGAGTCTTCACGCGGGGGATCCAGCAAGGGAAGTATCCCAAGATATTCCCAGTCTTTGTTTTCCTCTTTTTTTGCTACCCCAAGAGATCTTAAACCTTCTTCACCAAGTTCCTCTACTTTGCTGTTAACCTTTCTGCTGGTATTTTCATCAGGTTTTACCAGATCCAGAATAATTTGGGGTGCTCCTTTGGCAACTGTAAATCTGTTTTTGTCTTTTTTTACATCTGCTTCAGCCCTTTTTCTTGAAGGATCAAAGGGGCGGAAGTTTTTTATTTGAAAATTGTGCAATTCATCTTTATCTTCTACTGCATTCCAAATTGCTTTATCTATAGGATTATCTTTTTCTTCTCCCCTTTTGGCAGTAAGAGCTGCATAGGTGATGAGTAATTCTTCATTTTCACAATTCAGAAGAACGGGTTTTTGAAGTTCAAGTTGATTTTTGGTAAGGGTGCCTGTTTTGTCGCAGAATAAGATTTGCAAACCAGCCATTTCTTCCATGGCTGCCAGCTTTGAAACGATCGCCTTTTTACGTGCCAGACGATTGGCACCTATCGACATAGAAACGGATAAAACAGCCGGCAATGCCTGAGGTATACCGGCAATTGTAAGCACCAGGGCAAATAGCAGAATATCAAACAGGGGATCGTTGCGAAACAAACCAACACCTATAATAATAGCAACCAATCCGGCTGTAACACCAATGAGCCAATACCCTATACGAATAACTGCTTTCTGGAAATGCGACTGCTCTTTTGCCCCTTCAACTAATTCAACAGTTTTCGCAAATTTTGTTTGTTTTCCTGTAGATACCACCAAAGCCCTTGATTCACCCCTTTTTATAGTAGTTCCCGAGTAAATACAATCTTGCTCTGTTTTATCAACTGGCAATGATTCCCCTGTGAGTGTCGATTCATCCACTGTAATTTGTTGTTTGTGAAGTAATTTCATGTCTGCCGGTACCACATCACCAATTTTGCAGATCGCAATATCACCTGGCACTAGTTCTGATGAAGAAATGTTTTTAATCTTCCCATTTCTGACTACCCGTGCTTCGGGAGCAAGTTTTCTTTTTAAAGCTTTAATGGCTTTGTCTGCTTTTCTTTCGTGCATGAAACCTACGCCACCATTAATAAGCAGCATAACGAGTATTACCCCGAAATCTTCCCATCTGCCGGCTATAACCGAAAGCAAAGCAGCAATTTCTATCATCCATGGTATGGGTCCCCAAAAATGCGAAAAAAAACTTCTTATTGGACTCTCCTTTTCCTCTTCTATCGTGTTTTTCCCAAATTTTTCCTGCCTTTCCCGTACTTCCTGTTCTGATAATCCTTTCTTCGAATCCGTAGAAAGTTCTTTCAATGCTTCTTCAATGCTTTTTTCTTCCCATTTGTTTTTTTCTTCTCCCACTTGTTCTTTTTTGTGATGATTTTTCATAAGGTAAAGTATTATTTTTATGTTACTTTTAGATCCTTTTTATTTTAAGAAATCCCTGCAACTTTACAATGATGGTGTAAATGCATATGGAAATTTTTGTTTAAATTTCTGCCTCTACAGAAGGAAGATTCACTGTATTATTTAATTATTGATCATTGTTGTTTGGTAAAATGGAAATGTTGACTTTATCCTTTAGACAAGTAATTGTCAGAAGTTCGAATGCCCTTTCGTTTACCAACAGGAGATAGTTTGAAAAATTAACGGTAAAGTAATGATCATTCAAACAAGAATCAAAACGACTTATAGTTTTTGATAATCAGTATTTCTTTTGTGTCAATTTTTATTTCGATCTTCTAAAAAAAAAGTCTGATGGTAACACCATCAGACTTTTTTATCTGTTTATACTTTAAATGATTCGGTCAGATGGAAATCGCCAGTTACAGTTATCACATTTTCTATGTTTTACCAGAGATTATCATTGCCATCCTGGTCAAAGATGTTTAGTGTCTGCACGAAAACGCCAATTTCTGGTTTATGCTCACCTCCCAAAAATGATCTTAAATTCACTTGGGAAACCTTGATTTTTCAGTCCTCACAAGAATTGCACCTGGCGATTTTTCATCAAACGCATGCACAAGCATAAAGTATGAATTTTTCGCTGCCACTGTTTTACTTACTTACCTGAAAGAACAAGAATATTATTTTCTACTTCTGCTGCACCTCCTTCGTAGGCATTGATCTCGGCAAATAACTTCTCCTGTTCTGTTTCCACAGTACCCGCAAGTATCGCTTTTCCATTGTTAACTGAAACTTCCACATCATCTGTATTAACATAAGGCGACCACCAAATGTGGTTTTCAATACTGTTTTTTATTTCGTTATCTGTTTTTAGGGTGGGTATATCAAGATCCTGCATGGGAGGATAATAAGAATTCCAACCATAATAATCCCAGTATCCACGGTTAAGGTCGTCCATTACATCAATATTGTTATTTACATCAATTACTCCTGATGTTTTGGCTGCGATATCAGCAGCTCTGGATTTTTCAAAATATGAATCAACTTTTCCACTTAAATATACTACACCATTCACGGCAGTAACATCAATTTCCCATTTTTCCACAGCCGGATTTTGTTGTAGTGCAGCACTTATTCTTTCCTCTAATGCACTATCTTCAGTTATTTCTGAAGGTCTGACCTTTAGGTAATTATTAACTCCCAAAACCCCCACCACATTGCGTGCGTCATGTTCAGCCGCACGTTTTGCCTGAAAATTGTCTACAGTGCCCGTTAAAGTAACATATCCATCCTCCACGGATACATTTGGGTTGAATGAAAATACGCGTGGGTCATATAAAAAAGCGTCTTTTACGGCTTGTCTTATTTGTTCATCCGTCTTGTCTATATATTTATCTTTTCGCATGTTTTCATTTCTTGCCCACTCGTTTACTTCCAGATTGTCAGCAGATACTGAATTTACACCTATTACCCAGGCATCGGCAATTGCCAGATCTTTTTCAGCAGCACTACCCACTGTACCAGAAAGCTGAACATCACCATCGTCTACTTCTACTTCAATGAGCGCATGATCAAGCCGTACATCGTATTCCATGGCACTGCTGATTTCTTCTTCTATTTCATAATCAGACCTTTCTAATTCATATTCGATGTCTATGTTGTTGTTTATTCCCTTCACGCCTGTAACTCCTTTCGCAACATATTCGGTCAATTTCTTTGCCTGCCAGGAGTTTAGAGTTCCATCCAGATTTACCACACCGTTGTTAGCCTGCACGGTTACTTCAAAAGCGTTGGTTGCAGGATCGTTAATTAATGCAACTCTTACGTCACTTTCCAAATCTTCATCTGTTTTGGGAGGCGTGTCAATTTCTATTTCATCTACAACACCTCTAACCCCTTTCACCATTTCAGCTATTCTTACTGCCCGGTCTTTGGCAAGCATGTTATCAACTGATCCGCTCAGCGTTACTATTCCGTTGTAGCTGGCAACATCTATCATGTGAGAAGGCGTTGTGGCATTGAGCATTAACTGCCTTTCCACTGCATTTGTAATTTTTTCGTCACTTATTTCATTTGCACCTACCTGTTGAATGGACAAAGTGAAAAACACAAGTATTGTAATCCATAAAACAGACATAATCGGGTTTCTGGTTTTTATTTTCTTCATAGCTTTTTGATTTTTTGTTGTTTAAATAAGTTTACATCATGAAAGACAAAAATATTGTGCCAATTTATTGGATTGCTTTGCTTGTCAGTTATTCAGTTATTTAGTGTCTTGTTGAAGAATAAGATTTTTTGTTATGTTGAATTAAATCTACACGTGTGATACGAATTACACAAAAAGGTTTTTATTTTATTTTACATTCTTCAAATTGGGTTTGTCTCATCTATCCATATTTACATTCATTTTATCTTCTTTCAGGTATCATAAAAACTTATCTTTGCGTTGTTTTTTCTTGACAAGAAGATTTTTGTCAAATCTTCAATTCCAGGAGATATTATTCTTTAGACGAATAGTTTTTTTTAGCATAAACTAGTTTCAAATTTCATATAAAATTAAAAGGCACATGAGATTTTTAGGATTGTATTGGATGAAATGCCCTGTCTTTCATTCGGTTATATTCAGGAAAGGTTTACTGATTTTTCTGGTTTTTTATCTGGCAGGTTGTGTGCCGGCACGTAAATACGAGGA
>CAZPVB010000116.1:0-12407 GCA_964589855.1 uncultured Bacteroidales bacterium | reverse complement strand
AAGGGAAATTGGGGAAATCTTCAGGGGAAAAACCGAAACAGCCATGCGATAAACAATTGGAAAACTAATCTTGTCGTTTATCTTGATGCAAAGATAAAATGAATTTTTGGAATGACAAAATAAAATGTAGTATAAAAGGGTTATTTTTTTATTTTTTTTCTTCACCCCTTCTTTAAGCAATTAATCATATTTTTGCAATTCTATCGTTTTTAGTACATTAGATTCTCATTTGTAAAATCAATTTAGCATCATTTTTTTTTAAAATTTCAATGCATTTACCTGAAAAAATATTTTCTGCGCTTTTTCTGATCATTTTGTTGATCATTGGCTCCTGCGCCAACGTTGTTTCCCCTACCGGAGGTCCGAAAGACGAACAACCCCCCAGGGTGCTGCGAAGTACCCCCCCTAATTATTCGCCCCATTACAAAGGCGAGGAGATACGCATTTATTTTGATGAGTTCGTTGAACTCAGAGAACTGCGTCAAAACCTGCTTATTTCCCCTCCTTTAAAAAATGATCCCGAAATAAGGTTGAGGGGACGATCTGTGGTGATTAATATTGAAGATACGCTTCGTGAGAATACCACGTACAATTTCTTTTTTGGCGAATCCATTGTGGATATAACAGAAGGGAACCCACTCTCCAACTTTCAGTTTGTTTTTTCTACAGGAGAATACGTAGACTCACTCTCGGTGCAGGGAAAAATCGTTGATGCCGCTACCCTTGAACCTGCAAAAGATGCTTTTGTAATGATGTACGACAGTATCTTTGACTCAGTGCCCATGTTGCAAAGACCTGTATATATTTCCAAAACCAACGAAGAAGGTACCTTCAACATCAGGAACATGAGAGATGATGAATACCTCATGTTTGCTTTGGTTGATATGAACTCCAACTATCTGTACGACACTCCCGATGAAAAAATCGCCTTTTCCGACAGTTTGATAAAACCTGAATTTATTCCCTATTTGCATCAAAATTTTCAACCTCAACAAGAAAAAACTGATACTACGGAAACAGATGCTCAATCAAACCAAAATGAAACAGACACAATTGCACAGGCAGAAAATGACACCCTATCATTATCCGAAACCGGTGGTTTGCCTCCTGATACAACCCTGGTTGATTCCCTGGCAGTGGACTCGCTTACGATCGAAGAAATTATGCAATATGATTATTATACTTTGCGGATGTTTCAGGAAAAGGATACTTTGCAAAGATTGGTATCTTCAAATCTGGAGAGAAAAGGTAAACTAAATTTTATTTTCAGGATACCCACAGATTCCTTAACTTTCAGAGACTACCGTCAACCCTTGCATGAAGAAGATTTTATACTGGAGAAAAATCCACCCCAAAACGATACCATCATCATGTGGGTTCCCTCCCAGCAAAGAGATTCTTTGTTCCTGGAAATATCAGACCGTGGAAATGTCATCGATACTGCCAATGTTTCGTTGGTACCACGCACAGCAAGAGGCACTGTTATTGAAGATGAAGATGACGAAGAACCACAACTTGATATAGGCATCATGCCCGGGGGAAGCAGAACAAAATATCCGTTTTTTCAACCTTTTGGACTTGAAAGCGTGACCCCGCTGGCAAATATAGAAACCAACGAATGGCAATTTTTTGTGAGTGACTCTGTACCTCTTGATGCCTCTTTTCAGATTGAAGGCACTGCCAGAAGAAAAATTTTAACAGATCATCCCCTTGAACCTGACAGCACATATAAACTAATTGTGCCCCCTGCTACGATTTTTGATATTTTCGGCACCACCAACGACACCCTCGAATATTCCATCAGAACTTCAACCTCTGAAGATTATGGAACAATTATCGTAAACCTGCAATTACCCGAAAACCACTCAGGTGATACCGGAAAAATAAATGCACCCGATAGTCTTGCCCCTGTTGCCTATGATTCCCTTTTACGCATTACAAAACCCGTTTGGTTGCAGGCAACCGATTCGCTTTACTTAACTGATTCCCTGAAACTGATTGCTGTGGACACCATCTATCAGCATCTTTATCAACCACTACCCGATACTGCTTTGACCCATGACAAGGAAATATACATTCTGCAGTTGATGAATGACAAATGGGAAGTGCTGAGAGAAAAAAATGTTTCCCAAACCGATACATATTATTTCCGCTACCTTAAAACGGGCAATTTCAGATTGCGTTTGGTTTTGGATGAAAATAAAAATGAAAAGTGGGATACAGGGAATTATCTGGATAAGAAGCAACCTGAAAAAGTATATATTTACCCAGACAAAATAGAATCCCGTCTGAACTGGGAGATAGAGGCTATATGGAATGTTGCAGAGGATTAAATCTTTAATAGTTATCGTTTAAGCGATAATTAACGATCATATACTTATGTTGTTTATACCTCTGTCTAATATCGGAAAATTAGTATAATTGCTGTTTTTTGATTGTGGCAAATGCATAACTTTGCGCCAAAATTCAGCGATTTTTTTATCCTACAGAACAAACCAGGGTTGCATGAAAAAAGTACAATTTTACACACTGGAAAAAAGAGGTTTGTTCGGCGATCACGGGCGTTGATTTAGCGCGGAATAAATCTGTTACCCTGGCAATGCAAATCATTTTTTACTCATTGACCAATTAGTCTCCATAATTTACACTCAAACATCAGAATATAAAATCATCACTTATGAAACTAACCCATATCGAACACATTGGTATAGCGGTAGAGAACCTTGAAAAATCCATTCAGTATTATGAAGAGGTTTTGGGTTTGGAATGTTATGCCATAGAAGAAGTTGCAGACCAGAAAGTAAAAACCGCCTTTTTCCGTTTAGGAGATACCAAGATCGAACTGCTGGAATCAACAGATCCTGAAGGCCCCATCGGTAAGTTTATAGCCAAAAAAGGACAGGGTGTTCACCATCTGGCATTTGCAGTAGATGGAATAGAACAGGCACTTACAGAAATGAAAGACAAAGGAGTTCAGCTCATCGATCATCAACCACGCAAAGGTGCTGAAAAACTCGACATTGCCTTTTTACACCCCAGATCAACCGGCGGTGTACTCACCGAATTGTGCGAAAATAAAAATAAATCCTAACTGACAAATTTCATCCTACTATGTCTTTTGAGAAAAAAATACAGGAACTCCTTGATAAAAGAGAACAAGCCAAATTAGGCGGTGGAGCAGACAGAATAGCATCCCAACACAAAAAAGGCAAACTATCTGCCCGCGAAAGAATAGATATTCTGCTCGATGAAGAAAGCTTTGAGGAATTCGACATGTTTGTCACTCATCGCTGCAATGAATTCGGGATCAACGATAAAAAATTCTATTCGGATGGGGTCGTTACCGGCTATGGCACTATCGACGGACGTCTGGTTTATGTATATGCTCAGGACTTTACCGTTTTTGGTGGATCTTTATCTTTGGCATACGCCGAAAAGATCTGCAAGATCATGGATAAAGCCATGAAGGTGGGTGCGCCTGTAATTGGTCTCAACGACAGCGGTGGGGCACGTATTCAGGAAGGTGTGAACAGCCTGGCAGGATATACGGAAATATTCCAGAGAAATATTAATGCATCCGGTGTGGTACCACAAATTACCGGTGTGTTTGGTCCTTGTGCAGGAGGTGCAGTGTATTCTCCGGCTCTTACTGATTTTATCATCATGACCAAAGAAAACAGCTACATGTTTCTAACAGGTCCCAAAGTGGTAAGAACCGTTACCGGAGAAGTAGTAACAGAACAGGAACTGGGCGGAGCCATGACCCATGGCACCAAGTCGGGGGTTTCTCATTTTATTGCCGACGACGAACAGCAGGGATTAACACTGATCAGAAAACTGTTGAGCTACTTACCCCAAAACAACCTTGAAGACCCACCTGTGCAACCCTGCGATGATCCGGCAGACAGATTTGATGACTTTCTGAACACAATCATACCAGAAAGCCCCAACAAACCCTACGATGTAAAAGATATTATCTATTCCATTGCCGATTACAATGAGTTTCTGGAGGTACACAGAAATTATGCCTCTAATATCGTTACCGGTTTTGCAAGATTTAACGGAAAACCTGTGGGCATTGTTGCCAATCAACCCAAATACCTGGCAGGTGTGCTTGACATCAACGCCTCCCGGAAAGCTGCACGCTTTGTAAGATTCTGCGATGCCTTCAACATTCCATTGGTAACACTGGTGGATGTACCTGGCTTTTTGCCCGGTACCACCCAGGAATTTGGTGGTATCATCATGCACGGTGCCAAGTTACTTTATGCATATGGGGAAGCTACAGTACCAAAAATTACTGTTATTCTCAGAAAGGCCTACGGAGGCGCCTATTGTGTAATGAGCTCCAAACATCTCAGAGGAGACATCAATTATGCGTGGCCCATGGCCGAAATTGCCGTTATGGGACCTAAAGGAGCTACTGAGATACTCTATCAGAAGGAGATCAACAGCATTGAAAGCGAAGAAGAGAAGATCAAATTCTCCATCAAAAAAGAACAAGAGTATCTGGAAAAATTTGCCACCCCTTATCACGCAGCAAAATATGGATATATCGACGATGTAATTGAACCCCGCAGTACCCGTTTCAGGATCATCAGAGCATTGCAATCGCTGGCAACAAAAAAAGATGTAAACCCGGCAAAAAAACACTCCAATATACCTTTATAACAAAGAGAACAAAATGCTGCCTTTACCGGGCCGTATAAAACAACAAATTATGGAAAATATCGATAACAATGCCACCGACCAAATCAGTTTGTTTGCCCAAAACGATCCCTATGGTGTTTGGATGGCCATACTGGGAATGGGAATCGTATTCTTCGTTTTGTTAATGCTTTATATCGTATTCAGCAATACACCTAAATTGTATACAACCGATTTTAAATCACTTGCAGGGAAGGCGAGAGACTCTCTTTTTTCGCGCAAAAAACCGATCGTTCCCGAAGTTGATGAAATCGCAACAATACGTGATAAAGAACATCTCAGCGGGGAGGTAAGTGCAGCCATTGCCGCAGCAATTCATTTATACAGATCAGAACTGCACGACTATCAAAATACCGCACTGACCATCAATAAAGTTTCAAAAACATACTCCCCCTGGAGTTCGAAAATTTATGGATTACGCAAAGTACCAAGATAAACGCTGAAGGATTGATAACCTTTAATGAATATTGTAGCCAATCATAACCTGAAAAATAAATGATATGAGCCGAACCATGACAATAATATTGACACACACGCGGATGATTAGATTTCGCAGCATGGATAAAAATACAAACCCGGAGTTTTGGCGAGCTCCATCTGACCTATTTAATCAAATTATAACCAGATGAAAAAATATAAGTTTACAATTAACGGCAATCAGTACGATGTAAATATTCAGAATGTTGAAGACAACATGATAGAAGTGGAGGTAAACGGATCTACTTTTGAGGTAGAGGTTGACAAGTCCATTCAACCTGTGAAAACACCACGTTTGGTAAGAGCCAGAGCGGTACCTGCCACCGATACAACACCTTCTGAAGGAACAGGTACACGCGGGGGTAAAGCAACAGGAACCATCAAAGCACCCTTACCTGGTTCGGTATTGAGTATTCATTGCAAACCAGGCGATCGTATTAAAATGGGACAAAGACTCATTACCCTGGAGGCAATGAAAATGGAAAACAATATAGATTCCGATAAAGAAGGGACAGTCATTTCCATTAAAGTTACCAAAGGACAATCGGTAATGGAAGGTGAAGAACTTATCGAAATAGGAGGTTAACCATGGATATGAGTGTTATTGAATTTATGTTGCAGCAGGTTTCCGAATTTTTTGGTTACACTGCCTTTACCAATGCCACCTGGGGGCACATACTGATGATATGCGTAGGGTTGTTTTTCATTTCCCTGGCCATTATAAAGCATTATGAACCTCTTTTGTTGATCCCCATCGGCTTTGGGATTCTCATGGGCAACATCCCCTTTGATACGGGTGCCAACCTTCAGATTGGTATTTATGAGGAGGGAAGTGTGCTCAATATGCTATACATGGGCGTGTCCCGCGGATTTTATCCACCGCTTATCTTTTTGGGTATTGGTGCCATGACCGACTTTTCATCGCTTTTATCGAAACCCAGATTGGTACTGTTGGGCGCTGCTGCCCAATTTGGTATTTTTGCTGCCTATTCATCTTCTTTATTACTTGGTTTTGAACCAGAACAAGCCGGTGCCATTGCTATTATTGGTGGTGCCGACGGTCCCACTGCCATCTTCCTGTCATCAAAACTGGCTCCCGAATTTATCGGCCCCATTGCCATTGCCGCTTATTCTTACATGGCACTTGTACCGGTTATTCAACCCCCGATCATGCGCCTGCTCACCACCAAAAAAGAACGTCTGATTCGCATGAAACCACCCCGTGCAGTGCCCAAACAGGAAAAAATACTCTTTCCCATCGCAGGTATGTTGCTCACAACTTTTGTGATGCCTACATCTTTGCCATTGCTGGGGATGCTCTTCTTTGGAAACCTGCTTAAAGAAAGCGGTGTAACAAACCGGCTGGCAGAAACGGCAAGATCCTCCCTGATCGATATTGTAACCATTTTCCTGGGACTTACCGTGGGTGCCTCAACACAGGCAGATGTTTTCCTCAGATCAGAATCACTTTTGATATTTGGTTTGGGTGCAGGATCTTTTGTTATTGCTACTTTCAGCGGCGTTCTTTTCGCTAAGCTCATGAATCTTTTTTCCAGTGCAGATAACAAAATTAATCCACTGATAGGAAATTCAGGGGTTTCCGCTGTACCTGACAGTGCGAGGGTTTCGCAGCACGTCGGACTTGAATACGACAAAACCAACCACCTGCTTATGCACGCCATGGCAGCCAACGTTTCCGGTGTTATTGGAAGTGCTATTGCAGCAGGTATCCTGTTAAGCTTCCTTACCTGATACAACGCTTTTCCGCTCATGATACTATCCCTGGCAGTATTATTATCGGTCTGCTTTTAAGACCTTTGATAATGCTGCTTTTTTTAGTCGTTACTTCTTCCAAAATAAGGATAAAAAATCAATATCTAAACCATTTTTATAGATTTGTGATTACCTTTGCCAGGTTCATCAGATAACAGGGTGTTTCCATACCAGCAATAGTAAAACCCTTCAACGGTTAAAGGAATAAGTGGAAAAGAATCCCTGATCCACCAAAAGACTTTGGAAAAATGTATAACTATTTATTTGGACCTGTCCCTTCCCGGCGTTTAGGAATGTCGTTGGGCGTAGACCTTGTTCCCAAAAAAGTTTGCTCACTCGATTGCGTTTACTGTGAAGTGGGAAAAACCACCCTTCTTACTACCGAAAGAAAGGAATATATCTTGTATAAAAAGGTTGTGGAAGAACTTTCGCGGTACTTTAAGAACAACGAGAATCCTGACTATATAACCTTTTCAGGATTTGGCGAACCTACGCTCAATTTGCGAATCGGCGATATCTTACAGTTTATTAAATCTGAAAAACCAGAAGTTCCCGTAGCTGTCTTAACAAACGGCACCCTGTTTTCCGAACCCGAGGTAAGAAGCGCACTAAAAAATGCAGACCTCATACTCCCTTCACTGGATGCTGCTACCGAAAAGGGCTTTCAGAAAATCAACCGCCCTGCCGGGAACCTTAAAATAAATGAATATATTGATGGATTGGTATCTTTTCGAAAAGAATTTAAAGGCCGAATATGGTTGGAAGTACTGATATTGCCAGGTTATAACAACAACGAAGAAGAGTTGCATGCCCTGAAGGAAGCAATCCTTAAAATCAAACCCGATTCAGTGCAGTTGAACACGCTTGATCGCCCGGGTACAGAAACAGATTTGAGGAGTGCCACCCGGGAAGAACTCAGAAGCATCATTGATTTTTGGGGAATAGAGAACGTAACCATCATTGCTGCTTCACCAAATCGGAAAAACATAAGGTCTTACAGGGAAGATGCCGAGGCCACCATCATGAAAACCATCGAGCGGCGCCCGTGCACTGTTCAGGATCTTTCCGAAATGACCGGACTACATGTAAATGAAGTAAACAAATACCTTGATGTGCTCGATGCAGAAGATAAGATTGAAACAAACAGACAGAAAAGGGGTGTTTTTTACAAAAAAAAGACCCTGTAATGCCTTACAGGATCTTTACAAAACAACATGAACAAAAACAAACTGTTGAAACAGGTTTTATTTGGCCGTTTTTATTTCACGGTCAACCCATTCTAACTCTTCCGCAATATCTTTCTCTGGTTTGCTGAACCTGAAGATCTTTAAATGATTATTGTAATCATTGATCTTGTTTTTTTCGATCTCATTAAATATTAATGTGGTGTCAAATGCTTTTTCCTCCGATATTTCTGCTTCAGGTTCGATGTATTTTTGAATGTTTTTTTCCAAAAACCTGATGCCGTTGGAAGAAGGTTCATTTTGCGCTGCAAGCAAAGATGAACTGATAAATAAAATTCCGCTGAAAAGAAAAATGATACTGATGGTTTTCATGATAAGTGAATTTAGGGTGTTAGCAATCCGTTTACTGGTCCTTCTTATTCATAGGACGATCTAAACATCGGAAAGTTACTTGATAAATGCAATAATTTGATAAAAAATGTCCTGGTAATACTTGTTGTAAAAAAGAAGGTTTGCCAATGTCCTTTTTTGAAAAACAGGGTATTGAAATATTTTTTTGCTTAGTTCACAGAAAAACTGCAGTTTTGTAAGAAAACAAAAACATCAACCAACCTGAAAAATCGTGGAGGATTTCAAAGATCAGATATTGCAGCGTTTCATTGATTTCATTGCACAACATCATTTGGTTGAACCCGAATCTAAAATTCTTTTGGCGGTAAGTGGCGGTATGGATTCGGTATCAATGTGCCATTTGTTTCATCGCTCGGGAATAGAATTTGGAATTGCCCATTGCAATTTCAGACTACGGGGCCATGATGCTGATCAGGATGCCCTTTTCACGAAAGATCTTGCCAACGACCTCCAGGTGCCATTTTTTACTGTTGAATTCGATACTGAAAAAACTGCTTCAGAAAGAAAGATCAGCATTCAGGTTGCCGCACGCGATCTGCGTTACCAATGGATGGAAAAGATCAGAGCAGCGCACCAGTATCATTCAGTGGCTACAGCGCATCACATCAACGACAGTCTGGAAACGTTTATGATCAATTTTGTCCGTGGATCGGGAATCAGAGGTCTTATGGGAATTCCCCTTAAAAACGATCATATTATCAGACCACTGCTTTGCTTTACGAGAGAAGAAATTGAGCAATGGGTAATGTCTTGTAACATAGCATACCGGGAAGATAGTACAAACCAGGAAGTGAAATACACACGCAACAAGATCAGGCATCAGATCGTGCCCGTTTTAAAAGAGATCAATCCTGGTATTTACAGATCGTTCCGTTCCGTAAAAACAATTTTTGAACAAACGGATGATCTCATCCGGCATTTTATGGAAGTAATATATAAAAAAGCGGTCAGCAAGCATCAAAATAAAATATTGATACAAATTGATAAGATTCTCGAATACCCATCTGTCCCGCTAATCCTTTATGAATTATTAAGCCCGTATGGATTTAGCCCGCCCATTGTACAGGATATATCAAAGCATTTGAAAAGTCAACCCGGTAAGTTATTTTACTCTCCCACGCACACCTGTTTGCTTGACCGGGATGTTCTGATCGTAGAACCCGCTGATCAGAAAACTTTTTGCTCAGGCGGGCAGGTGTATACATTTCAGGAAAACACCCTACAGGTTATGCTCCCTGATGGCATTCTGGAAGGAGAAAAAAAAACTGTCCCTTTCACCAATTCTTTCATCACCCAACCCAATGAGGCTTATTTTGATGCGAAAACCCTTGCCTTTCCGCTTACCATCAGACATCCCCAAAAGGGTGATTATTTTTATCCGCTGGGGTTGTCAGGGAAAAAGAAGATCAGCGACCTTCTTACCGACTTAAAAATACCGCGCACCCAAAAACAGAATGTGTGGTTGGTTACTTCAGGCGAACAAATTATATGGGTGGTGGGTTACAGAACTGATAACCGTTTCAGATGCAAGAAAAACACAACGCAAATTTTCCATTTTAAGTTCACAGAAAGACCATGAAATAAATTTGATAAAAAAAGACTTTAAATAAAATTGTAACTTTGCAAAGATAGGATCACATTCATATATGTAGATATATAGTTGCCTGAAAAATATTTAGCAATAACCTTAATAATACTTGTTTATGAATCTAATCAGAAGTACCTTCCTGCTGGCAGTTTTCGCATTGCTGGCTGCTTCTTCACTGAAGTCGCAAATAGTAGAACCGGTAAGCTGGAGTTTTACAAAAGAAGAGATCTCACCCAATGTGTATGATCTGAAATTTACGGCGCAAATAGACGAAGGATGGGCTATTTATGGTACCGACCTGGAATCCGGTGGCCCTATTGCAACAAGTTTTGATTTTAATGAGTCGGAAAGTTATTCTTTCATCGATGAGATGAAAACACCTGAGCCCAAAGTAAAATACGATCCGAATTTTGAAATGGAACTATCCATGTTCGATATGCGCGAAGTAACCTTTACACAAAGAGTGGAGGTAACCTCTGAAGATGCGGTTCGCGTGACAGGAGAACTGGTTTTTATGGCGTGCAATGATAATTCATGCCTGCCTCCCGATTATATAGATTTTGCTTTTAACCTGCCCGGAAAACAGGCACTTAGCGAACCGCTGGAAGAAAAAAAAGAAGAAACACCCACGGTGGCAGAAACAGATGTTACAGAAACACAATCGCCCCGTGAAGAAGAGAAGGTTGAGTCGCTCGAAAGGGTAATAGACGAACCACAAGCAGAAGAAACTACCCCTGAAAGAAGCGGTAGATCAGTATGGGGCGTATTCATTACCGGTTTGTTAGGAGGTTTACTGGCGCTGCTAACACCTTGTGTTTTCCCCATGATACCGCTTACCGTAAGTTTCTTTTTGAGAAATGCAGGCAACCGCGCCAAAGCAATAAGAGATGCTCTTTTCTACGGATTTACGATCATTTTCAGCTATGTGGTTATTGGATTGGCAATCTCTGTTATTTTTGGTGCCGATACACTTAACGCACTTGCCACAAGTCCTTGGTTCAACCTGTTTTTCTTCGCACTACTTGTATTTTTTGCTGCCTCCTTTTTCGGTGCTTTCGAACTTACCATGCCAGCCAGCTGGTCAAACAAACTCGACAGCAAAGCAGACCAAACAGGTGGTTTGCTGGGTGTTATCCTGATGGGACTCACCTTTGTGCTGGTATCCTTCTCCTGCACCGGACCGATTGTGGGCACACTGCTGGTAGATGCTGCAACCGGCGGTAATTTGTATGGTCCTGCTATGGGTATGTTCGGATTTAGTCTGGCTCTTGCGGTTCCTTTCACATTATTTGCTGTCTTCCCCACTGCCCTCAAATCGCTCCCCAAATCAGGCGGATGGATGAATGCCGTAAAAGTAGTACTTGGTTTTATCGTGCTGGCTTTTGCACTCAAGTTTCTTTCTACCGCTGATTCTGTTGCTCAGTGGGGGTTGATAGACCGTGAAATATTTATCGTATTGTGGATCGCCATCTTTTTATTGCTGGGGTTATACCTGATCGGCAAAATAAAATTTGCTCACGACAGTGAACTACAATACCTGAGTGTTCCGCGCCTCATCCTTGCAATTTTTGCTTTTGGATTTGTTTTTTACCTGCTACCCGGATTATGGGGCGCGCCGCTAAAAGCAATTAGTTCTTTTCTCCCCTCTCCTTCCACACAGGATTTTGATCTCACAACAGGATTCTCTGCCGGGGCAATCCAAACATCTGGCGAATCAGATATTTACGTGGGAGAATCGGTGAAGGAAGGACCTCATGGTTTGTTGGCTTTTACCGATTATGAAGCAGGATTAGCCGCTGCCAAACAGGCAGAAAAACCGGTTTTTCTTGATTTTACCGGACTGGGATGCACCAACTGCCGCAAAATGGAAGCCAATGTTTGGTCAGACCCACAGGTACTTGATAAACTAAAAAATGATTTTGTAAAAATATCATTGTTTGTGGATGACCGGACACGACTGCCCGAATCAGAACAATTTGTATCAGATGCGCTGGGCAGAGAAAGAACCATCAAAACCGTCGGACAAAAATGGAGTGTTTTTCAGGCAGAGCGATACAATATCAATACACAACCCTACTACCTGATTCTTGATCATGACGAGGATATGCTTGCTGACCCCTACGGATACGACCCCAGCATACCAAAATTCATCAATTTTCTTGAAACAGGTCTGGAGAAATTTTGATCTTTTAATCTTTATCTGTTCTAAAATATTTTCTTAGTTTTACCTTCCCGGAAAGCAGAACCTCTTACCGGGAAGGTAATTT
>CAZPVB010000115.1:0-12480 GCA_964589855.1 uncultured Bacteroidales bacterium | reverse complement strand
CAGAAAAAATGCCTCCGGTGTAGGGGCATCCGATCATACCAATTTTTACAGGGAAGACATTCCGGTTTTATTCTTTTTTACAGGACTGCATGATGACTATCACAAACCAGCCGATACCCCGGATAAAATTAACCACCAGGGAGCAAGAAAAGTATTGCAACTATCCTATTACTTTATAGAAAAATTAAAAGACCGGCAAGCACCTGTGTTTACCCCTACCCCTGCATCGCAGAGCCGTCAAGTCTCAAGGCGGGGTCCTTCGCTGGGTTTTATGCCCGATCATGCCTTTGATGGAAATGGCCTCAGAATTGAATCTGTTTTGGAAAATCGTCCTGCCCGGAAAGCCGGACTTACCAATGGCGACATCATTGTGAAAGTGGATGGAAAGAAAGTTTCTGACATCTATTCTTACATGAAAATAATGGGAGAAGTAAACAAGGAGAAACCGCTTGAGATTATTGTTGTCAGGCAAGGAGAACAGGTAAAAGTTAAAGCAGAATTATAAGGAGTCAAAGTATATCCTGGCAGATTCTAATCAAACCTGCATTATTCATGCTTTTAATTTAATTTAGATGCAGTTTTCGACGCCTCATCCATAGCGCTCCGTTGCAAGGATTTCGCAACGAAGAAGATGACCTGAAGTAAAAGCAATCGTAAAACACAGAGATGTTGAGTTTTTTATGGATAATGACGTTTATTTTTGTTAGTCAATAAGATTAAAGGAAATTGCTTGCTTTTTATGAATATTACAGGTGTTTGAATTCTATTCCCAAACATGTTCTGCACACTTGATAAAATTGTCGTATTTTTGCATGCTGTATTACCCCAACAAAAGATACAATGCCTTTCGAATATCTTCGGTTGCGGTAAATACAACGATAACAGATGTTACAAACTAAAAATTAATTTGAAAACAAAACCGTAATGAGTTTATCTAAAAGGCACAAAATTTATGATCTGATCAAAAAGGACCAGGATGACCTGATCGACAAGCAGGTAAATGTGAAAGGTTGGGTACGAACCAAAAGAGGGAATAAAAATGTAGCATTTATAGCTCTCAACGATGGTAGTATTATACATAACCTGCAGGTTGTGGTTGATGTGGCAGCGTTTAACAACGATGAATTACTCCGTCAGATTACCACCGGCGCCTGCATTTCGGTAAACGGAAAACTGGTAAGATCGCAGGGAAAAGGACAAAGTGTAGAGATCCTGGCACACGAGATTGACCTTTATGGTGGTGCCGATCCGGAGAAATATCCCTTACAAAAAAAGGGACATACACTGGAGTTTTTAAGAGAGATAGCTCACCTTCGTCCCCGCACCAATACTTTTGGTGCTATACTCAGGATAAGGCATGCCTTGTCATTTGCCATTCACCAATACTTCAACAGTCAGGGATTTTTCTATCTGCACACTCCCATCATAACCGGCAGCGATGCAGAAGGAGCAGGCGCCATGTTCAGGGTTACAACACTCAACATGACCAACCCTCCCAAAACGGATGAAGGAAAGATTGATTACAGCAAAGATTTTTTCGGAAAAGAGACCAACCTCACCGTAAGCGGACAATTGGAAGGCGAACTGGGAGCATTGGCATTATCAAATGTTTATACTTTTGGACCAACCTTTAGGGCTGAAAATTCAAACACTACAAGGCACTTGGCAGAATTCTGGATGATTGAGCCCGAAATGGCTTTTTACGACGATAAAGATAACCAGGATCTGGCAGAAGACTTTTTGAAATACCTGATCAGGTATGTGCTCGAAAACTGCACCGATGATCTGGAATTTCTTCAAAAAATGTACGATAAACAACTACTTGAGAGACTTGAATTTGTAATAAAAAACACTTTTAAAAGATTATCTTATACCGAAGCAGTGGATATTCTGATAGATTCGGGTGAAAAATTTGAGTATAAAGTAGAATGGGGTGTTGATTTGCAATCGGAGCACGAAAGGTACCTGGTAGAAAAACATTTCAATAAACCGGTTATTCTATTCGATTACCCAAAAGACATCAAAGCCTTTTACATGAAGCAAAACGACGATAACAAAACCGTTCGTGCCATGGATGTGCTTTTCCCCAAAATCGGAGAAATTATTGGCGGTAGCCAGCGTGAAGAAAACCATGAAAAATTACTTTCCCGCATCAAAGAACTGGATATCCCGGAAAAAGATGTTTGGTGGTATCTGGAAACACGGGTATTTGGCACAGCGCCCCACAGCGGCTTTGGATTAGGATTTGAGAGACTGATGCTGTTTATTACCGGAATGGGTAACATCAGAGACGTTATTCCATTCCCCAGAGCTCCTTTGAATGCAGAATTTTAATATTTTCTTTCATCATTTCTTTCATAAATGGATAAATATTATATTTTTGATCTTTTATTTGTAAAACATAATTTTAATTTCTACAAACTCATTCGAAAAAAACAAGTATGTTAAAGCAAAGATTACAACAAAAGCTTTTGCAAAAACTATCGCCACAACAAATTCAACTCATGAAATTGTTGCAGGTTCCTACTGTTTTGCTCGAACAGCGAATAAAAGAGGAGATAGAAGAAAACCCGGCGCTGGAAGAAGGTAACGAAGAGGAAGAATTAGATGCTCAGGATGAAAACTACGAAGAAGTACCCGAAACAGATGAGGAAGAATATGATGAACCGGAAAATGATCCGGATAATGAATTTGATATTTCTGATTATGTAGAAGACGATGATATTCCTGACTATAAACTATCTGCCAATAATACCAGTGCAGATGATGAGCATAAGGAAGTTCCCATGTCTACATCCTTCAGTTTTCAGGAGCACCTGCTATCGCAACTGGGGCTAAGAAATCTCAACGAGGAGGAAATGACCATTGCCACACATATCATCGGAAACATAGATGATGCAGGATACTTGCAGCGCGATATTCACTCGCTGATAGACGATCTGGCATTTTCCCTCAACGTTAAAACAGATTTCACCCAGGTATTACGCCTTTTGCGGGTAGTGCAGGAATTTGATCCGCCGGGCGTGGGAGCGCGCGACCTTCAGGAATGTTTGCTACTACAAATCCGGCGCAAAACACCCAAAACACCCGATATAGAAAATGCTACAATCATGTTGGAAAAGAACTTCAACGACTTTACCAAGAAGCATTTTTCAAAAATCCAGAAAAAACATAACCTCTCCGATGAAGAACTAAAAAAAGCCATCAACGAGATACTCAAACTGAACCCCAAACCTGGCAACACCCTTACAGAATCAGGAAAATCCGCACAATATGTGGTACCGGATTTCATCCTTACCAATTACAATGGAGTTTTAGAACTCACCTTAAATTCCCGCAATGCTCCCGAACTGAAAGTCAACAGGAAATATACGGAGATGCTCGAGTCGATGGCCAGGCAGAAAGGAAAGAAAAACTCACGCGATAAGGAGGCGCTCATGTTTGTTAAACAAAAACTTGATGGAGCCAAATGGTTTATTGATGCCATCAAACAACGACAAAATACGCTTCTTACCACTATGGAAGCCATCCTGGCATTTCAAAAGGATTATTTTTTATCAGGAGATGAAACCAAGATCAAACCGATGATCTTAAAAGACATTGCAGACATTGTTAAACTCGACATATCTACAATTTCCAGGGTAGCAAACAGCAAATATGTACAAACACCATTTGGCACTTTCCTGCTCAAAAGTTTGTTCTCCGAATCATTACAAAACGAAGAAGGAGAAGAGGTTTCAACCAGAGAAGTAAAAAAAATACTACAAGATTGTATCGGCAATGAAGACAAAGTGAAACCCCTTACCGATGAACAACTAACGAAAATACTCAAGGAAAAGGGATACAATATTGCCCGCAGAACGGTCGCCAAATATCGCGAGCAACTCAACATACCCGTAGCCAGACTCAGAAAAGAATTATAGCAATGGGAAAAAATTATTTCTGGGCCCGCTTTCTGTCATTTATATTACATCCTTTGATTTTGCCCGGTTTGGGAATGCTCATCATATTTTCTATTGATTCTTACATTACTTTTTCTATTCCTGAAAAAGCCCAAAATCTCATTGTTTTAATTGTTTTTGTCAACACCGGATTGGCCCCTTTGCTCACCATATATTTTCTTTCCCGCTCACAAATTATATCAAATGTTTCACTAAATAGCAGAAAAGATCGCCTGATCCCAAACCTGGTAAGTGTTATGTTTTATTTATTTACGTTGTATCTTTTCATGCAGGCCAAACTGCCTTCTTTTGTTATCCATTTTATGGCAGCAGCAGTGGTGCTCACTTTTTCAGGGTTTATCATCACCCTGTTCTGGAAAATAAGCATTCATATGCTTTCCATAGGCGGTATGATCGGACTTCTCTTAAGTTTTTCGCTCTTGCTCCAAAAAGAAATACCACTGATCATTGTTTTGAGCATTGTTTTGGCCGGTGCATTGGGCAGCGCACGTATTGTTTTAAAAGCACATACCCCGCCACAGGTTTATACTGGATTCATTACCGGTTTTGCAATCATGTTTTCAGTAATCATGCTCCTAAGCAATTAAAAACCTGAACGATCAGATATTTTCCTTTAGCAATTCACAAAGATTGATCAGAAAACGATAAAAGTTAAACCTACACTCAAAAAGCTGGCATCTTCAGCATTGTTATCCTCAAAAACCGCCATCAGTGGCATGTAAGCAAAAACATTGAATCTACTGTATCCTACCCTTGCCAGTAAACCAAAATTAAATTGTTCTACATTTCCAAGTTTAGATTCTTTAAATTTCCGCTCTTTGTCCGACAATCCCTCCAGATCACCACCGAGGTACTTATTATGGGCATTGATCAGCAGACCGGCTCTGGCACCCAGGTGTATGCGCAGATTTTCGGGCAGATTGCGTGTTCTGAAGCGGACTTCAAAGGGTACCTGAAGATAGTTTAAACTTAGTTTACTTTTTTCAACAACTACCTCTTCATCGATCTCCACAAAATCATAATTGCCTTCAAAAAGGGTATATAAATAGTTATCACTGTAAAGATTTTGCCCCATATATCCTAAACCTAGTCCGAGGCTGAAATTAGAATTGCCCAGCGGAAAATCCTGCATCATGTCAATGGAGATGCCCCGGTTAATAACCTTGGTGTCCATTCCGGAGGGTAGATCAGACCATACGTCGGTAAATAATCCGATCATAAAACGATCGGTTGCTTTCATGGGTATTATATCCTGACTATATGTCAGGGATGATGATAAAGTGAGAAAAAAAAGGATTACTAAGGTTTTGACTTTTTCCA
Organism: uncultured Bacteroidales bacterium; assembly: GCA_964589855.1. Lineage (GTDB taxonomy): Bacteria > Bacteroidota > Bacteroidia > Bacteroidales > UBA7960 > SKVR01. Next base: position 7,198 of record CAZPVB010000115.1, on the reverse strand, counting down.
TAATAGTAAATTTAAAAAAGATTGATAAGTTAATAATGAATACAATAACATGTAAAGCAACTAATCATAAAAGAAAAGAATTAGTCATAGGTACGTAAAACCAGTTTACCTCTTACACGTCCTGTTTCAATGCGTTTATGCGCATCAGATGCCTGATGCAAAGGGAATGAGCGTTCGATATACGTATTTAATTTATCCTGAAAAACGAGCACATTAAGTGCATCTAAAGTTTTCCCGGAAGGATTTACCAAAAAAGCAAACAACTTTTTAGAGAAAAATGGATTGAACATTGTTCTCAAATATCTTGCAAAAGAGGGAACCGTTGTAATGTATCGTCCTTTTTTGTGAAGTACCCTTTTAGATTTGGAAAAAGATGACATGGCAACAGCATCAAAAACAATATCAAATTTTTTTGAGAGGGTGGTAAAATCCTTCTCTTTGTAATTGATCACAAAATCGGCACCCAGCTCCTTTACAAAATCAATATTTCTATCAGAGCACACAGCAGTAACAATGGCATGATGAAATTTGGCAATTTGCACACCAAACATGCCTACCCCACCTGATGCGCCATTGATTAGCACATGACTTCCGGCAGAAATCAAACCTTTATCAACCAGCGACTGCCAGGCTGTTGATCCCGCAAGGGGAATGGTGGCGGCTTCCTGAAAAGAGAGTCTTTCGGGCATTACACTAAGGTAAGCTTCATCGATACACAAATACTGAGCGTATCCTCCTCCACCCATTCCGGTCATTCCAAAAACACGATCACCCTTTTTAAATTTACTGTCTTTATTTCCTGTTTTTTCAACAATGCCGGCAATTTCAGATCCGGGTGTTTTAGGAAATTTCCGGGAAATCAAAAATCGCAAACTACCATTTCGTATTTTATAATCAACAGGATTTACTCCCGCAGCCTTAACATTTACCAGTACTTCGTGTGGTTTCGGCACAGGAACAGGAAAATCATCTCGTAATTCTAATACATTTGCATCTCCATAGCGATTATAAATAATCTTTTGCATAAACAACGGATATTTAATTCAATTTAAATGACTATGTTTGGTTTTACTGATCATCCATAAAAATGCTGAAGTTTTTTTTCAGTATATCCTGAACGACAAAATCGGGAAATTCCTTCATGTGGCATTACAAAAACAGTTTTCAGATACCACAAAGTTGGTTTATTAAACGAAAATCAAGACCATCTTACAGGAAAAAACTCTTTCGCTTGCTATTTGTGGGGCAAATATAAGGATAAGATGAAAGGAACTGAAGTCAAATCTCTTTACAACTGTTTAGATAAACAAAAAGGAACAAGTATTGTTCCCATAATTAACTTGAAAGTGTTTCCTCTTATGCTTTTCTTTACTACCTCTGGCATTTTAATTTTATCTCAAATATAATAAAGGTTTATGAATAAAATAAATGGAAAAAACATTAATGGTCATGAAAAGCATGACATTATTTATATTTTCAATACACAAAGTGCCCTGTGTTATGGATTTTCCGGCGTAATGCTGCGTTTGCAAAATCAATTTCATACGAAACTTGACTTTACAGTACTTACTATTCCCAAAAAACTGGATGAAAAAAATCCTGATATTGAAGATATCAGTTTGACCATAGATCAGATAAAACAAATTGGAAAAGATTGTGATGTAGTTTTTCATGAACAATTTTTCCAAAACTTAAAAGAAAATCCTGTGAACTTCTATGAAAGTAACATGCCCGCCAGAGCTTTGGCCGCTTTCAGAATATACAACTTCGATCAATCGGTCGCCTATGCACAGGATATTCAATACTCTGTTTTTTCGGAGGGAAGAGAAATATCCGATACCGACATGTATCTCACCACAGCAGAAAAATATGGTGTAAATCCTGATGATTTCCTTTATAAAATGAATTCGCCCGAGATAGAACAGATCATTCAGAACGAGTTTAAAATGGTACAAGATATGGGTATTAGCAAATGCCCTACCCTTTTATTAAAAAAAGGCAAAAAAATTGAACCACTCTTTTCCGGATGCAAACCTTATGATTGGGTTGCAGATCTTGTAAGTAAAAAACTTTTGGAAAAATAATTTTACCCGGGGTGCTTTTTAGTGCATACTTATCTACTAACCAACCCATAAAATTCTGCACACTGAAGTATTAATATCGGTCTTTTTTGATACATTTGCGCAAATTTTGTCAATTTATAAGTTAGCATTTATAAATATGTCTTTTACCAGACAGGTATTGTTTGCAAAAACCTATTTTTTGGTGACCATCTTTAAACACCAGGAGATAATACAACATATTTATTGCTTCATTTGGTTTCATTAAAATTAAAGCAGAAATTATTATGGGAAGAGCATTTGAATACAGGCGGGCAGCCAAAGAAAAACGATGGGATAAAATGTCGAAAGTATTCCCTAAACTGGCCAAAGCCATTACGGTTGCCGCCAAAGAGGGCGGCGAAGACCCCGACCTGAATGCACGTTTACGAACCGCTATCCAAAATGCCAAAGCACAGAACATGCCTAAGGACAACATTGATGCCGCTCTTAAAAGAGCGCTGGGCAAGGATGCAGAAAACATCGTGGAAATTGTTTACGAAGGAAAAGGACCCCACGGCGTATTGGTAGTTGTTGAATGTGCTACTGATAACACTACCCGAACCATTGCCAATATTAAATCTTATTTTAACAAGGTAGGGGGAGGATTGGTACCCACTGGTTCACTTGATTTCTTATTTTCGCGTAAAGCGGTTTTTCAATTTCCCTGTTCTGACTCTATGGATATTGAAGAACTGGAACTGGAATTGATAGATGCCGGATTAGAGGAGATTGAAGTCAATGAAGAGACGGTTTATGCTTATGCCGACTACAAAGATTTTGGGATTCTTAATGAGGCACTTGACAAAAAAGGCATAAATATTACGAAGGCAAATTTACAGCGTCTTCCCAACTCACCTGTAGAATTTACCGAAGAGCAACTGGACGATATAGATAAGTTGCTGGATAAAATTGAGGAGGATGAAGATATCCAGGCTGTTTTCACCAATATTTCCTGATCAGGATAAAATCTTACGATAAACAAAAAAAGAGGTTTTTACTACTTGTTAAAACCTCTTTTCTTGTTTATAATATATGGATTTTGGGTCAGGGATTGCCCATGGTATCTGTAGGTAGGGTTACCGGTGGCGCGTCGCCTTCTATCCCAAGTTTATCTTTTACAAGGGGTAAAATATCATCGCCGGGGTCGGCATAAAGCAAGCTTCCGGCACTCATATCGAAAACATAAGTATACCCTTCTTCTTCTGCTACCTCTTCAATGGCAGATCGAGCTTCATCGATAATAGGTTGAAGAAGTTGATTTTCACGTTGCGCCAGGTCTTGTTGGGCAGATTCCTGAAATTCAGTGATTCTTTCCTGAAGGCTTCCTAATTCGCGTTGTTTTGATTGCTTGATCAAATCTGAATAAGTAGATTCATTTTCCAGGAAATCCTGATATTTGGTTTGAAATTCAGTTTGCATGGCAGTGAACTGCGATTCGAGTTCCTGGGCGTAGCTTTGCAGTTCTTCCTGTGCTTGCTGGCGTCCAGGCATTTGACGGAGCAGTTGCTCTGTATTGATGTGTGCGAACTTTTCCTGCGCCTGCAAGAAACTAAAATTACCGAATATCATTATCGTAAAAAATACGACAGAAAAGATTTTTTTCATTGTTTGGATCATTTGATGAATAATTTTTAAATGCTTTTTACGCAATTATAGCGCTAAAATTTGTCAATAATCAATTTTTGTACCACAAAAATAAAAGATCATTATGGCATATTATTAATTACTTATACTAAATAACCATACCATCAGTACTTTTATTTTAAGTTGTGTAAAATATCTACTGAATTTCGGGGCACAAAGATAAAAAAAGAACTGCAACGGCAAATCATTTTAACAGCATTTGTGAACGAAAATTCCTGAAAGATAGACTGATAAACATTTTCAGGGATTTATTTTCTTTGAAAACATTCGTGAGGTTGAATTTTTTTTTGTAGTTAAAAAAACATGTGTATCTTTGCATCCTCAAATCAACAAAAAGCGGAAATAGCTCAGTTGGTAGAGCACGACCTTGCCAAGGTCGGGGTCGCGAGTTCGAGTCTCGTTTTCCGCTCAAAGACCTCTGAAAAGAGGTTTTTTTTTAGCCGCCGGTTTTAACACCGGCATCCAATATATCGCTCCTTGTATCGCCCGGATGGTGGAATTGGTAGACACCCAGGACTTAAAATCCTGTGTCCATTGCGGACGTGCGGGTTCAAGTCCCGCTCCGGGTACAAAAGCTCACTGATTTATCAGTGGGCTTTTGTCTTTTAAAAAGAAAAGAAATGATTTCCCTTTAAAACGCATTATCACTATCAATGAATACTTTGAGAGTAAGTTTTGCTCAGCAGAGGTTTTATTGAGGTAAGCACTACTGGATTTATTTCTTCCTAATCAAACTCAATCCATCCCTAAAGGGTAGCATTATATTCTCAACTCTGCTGTCGTTTTGTACGTGCTCATTGAATTTTGCTATGGCATGTGCCTCCGGGTCATTGGTATTTCGAAGGTTCAGAACTTTCCCATCCCACAGTACATTGTCAGCCAGTATCACTCCTCCTGTCCTCAGTTTATCCATGCTGGTTTCGTAATAATGTATATAATTCTCCTTATCGGCATCGATAAAAACCAGGTCAAAGATTTCATCGATTTGGAGTAGTACATTCTTAGCTTCACCAATATGATAAATAACCGATTGCTCAAGGTCTGCCTTCTGAAAAAAGGAGCGGGTAAAATCCTCCAGCTCCGGATTGTGGTCAATGGTATGTATCTTCCCCCCTTTTTGTAGACCACTGGCTAGGCAAATGGCTGAATATCCTGTATAGGTACCAATTTCGAGAATTCTGAAAGGTTGCAGCATTTTACTGATCATTTCGAGCAGCTTACCCTGCATGTGCCCTGAAAGCATCCTGGGGCGCAATATTTTGGCATGGGTTTCCCTGTTGAGCAATTTCAGCACTTCGCTTTCATCGCTGGTATGATCCAAACTATATTTTTCAATGTCAGGGTTTATAAAGTTCGTCATAGTTTGTATGATATTGTTCGTGTATTCGTTTACAACAGAGGTTATTTTCAATCTTTCCGTATATTATTTTGATCAGCATGACCGGTCGAATCAAAGTAAAGATGGAAAATAACGGAAAATGCTATTTGTTTTCACGTTCAATGACAAACAGCGTAAGATTCTGTCAAGGTTTATAAACCAACATGCTAAGTTTCTCAGGGTCAAATATTTCATTTGCTGTTTCCATCAAATCCATTGCAGTTACTTTTTCAATCTTTTCATTGATCTGTTCAATGGTGTCTATTTTATCATACATCAGGATGCTTTTCCCGATGGATAGCATTTCGTTGAGATTTGACTCCAGAGAGATGGCTACCTGCCCCTGAAGCTGCATTTTGGCTCTGCCGAGTTGTAGTATACCCAACGATTTGTTTCTAAGCAAAGCAAGTTCTTTGTGCACCAGTTCAATGGTTTTGTCAATGTATCCTTTATCGGTTCCCAGGTAAATGCTGAAAAGTCCGGTATCAGAATAGGGTTGGTAATGACTTTCCAGGTTGTAACAAAACCCAAATTTTTCCCGGATGCCCATATTCAGACGTGAATTCATACCAGGCCCGCCCAATATATTGTTAAGCAGGATTAGTGAGGTTTTTCGTGAATGATCTACATGATATGCCTCATTACCCATCATACAATGAACCTGGTGATTGCGTCTTTTTTCAGTGATATTACGGGGAGTGTATTGAGTAAATTTTTGCCTGGGGAACTTTTTGGGTTTTTCCTCAAATTCGCCAAAATATTTTTCTGCCAGATATATTAGTTTTCGAAAATCGATCTTACCTACCGAAGCCAGCACCATTTCGTGGGGAACATAGTTTTTATCCATGAAATGATGGATGTTTTCCTGAGAGAATTTTTTCAATGTTTTGGGCACCCCCAAAATATTAGCGCCCAAAGGATGATCATAAAAGATCACATTATCAAATTCGTCAAAAATACGTTCGGAGGGATTGTCTCGGTATGAATTGATCTCATCAAGCACCACATCTTTCTCTTTTTGGATTTCTTTGGGTGGAAACACCGATCTGAAAACTATATCGGAGATCAAATCCATACACCTTGCATAATGTTTGTGCATGAAAGAAGCATAAATGCAGGTATCTTCCTTTGCGGTGTATGCATTAATCTCGCCGCCAACGTTTTCCATATGACTAAGGATGTGATGGGCTTTGCGTTTCTGTGTTCCTTTAAATATAAGATGTTCTATAAAGTGTGCGAGTCCCTGTTCGTTTTTCTGTTCGTCTCTCGATCCGGCATTGATGGTAAGCCCGCAATGAGCCACCAAACTATCGGTTTGTTTGTGTACCAGTCTTATTCCGTTGGGAAGCGTATGGATTTGGTATGTCATGGAAGATATTTCCCTGATTATTTTCTTAGGATATTTGTTTTATTTGCGTTGTGCAAATTTCATTTTATAAGATGGGCTTACTTTTCCTTTGATGATGTTGTTGAGTTTTGTTTTGATCAATTGCCTTCTGAGGGGCGATATTCTGTCAACAAAAACAATCCCCTCAATATGATCATACTCATGCTGAATGATTCTGGCGGCAAGTCCATCGAACTCCTCTTCATGCTGTTCAAAATTTTCATCCAGATAGCGGAGTTTTATTTTTCCTTTTCTGGAAACATCTTCTCTGAGGTCTGGAAAGCTGAGGCATCCTTCATTAAACAACCACTCATCACCTTCCTGATGGATCATTACAGGATTGATAAACACTTTTTTAAATGTTTCCATTGCTGGTTCCTCTTCTTTAAAAGGGGATGCATCAATCACAAACAGACGAATGGACAAATTCACCTGGGGTGCTGCCAGTCCTACACCATTCGCATTATACATGGTTTCCCACATATTATCAATCAAATCGTGTAATCCCGGATAACTTTTGTCTATTTCGGTACCCTTTTTTTTTAATGCCGGAACGCCATATCCTACTATTGGTAAAATCATGATAAAATATATTTAAAAACTTTCATCTGTTTATAATTTTCAATATTTTAATTATGAGGTGCTTATGTTTCTTAATCAGAACCCGATAATGTCAGCGCTACGCGC
>CAZPVB010000114.1:0-12605 GCA_964589855.1 uncultured Bacteroidales bacterium | reverse complement strand
ATTTATTTAATAATGCAGATTCCATAGAAATAAAATTTGCTTGCATCATATCCAAATTGAATTACACGAAACGTTTAGTATACCATCATTATATTGTAATTTTTGTTAAAATTTGATTAAATAACCGAGACATGATAATACGATTGACACACGTGCGGATGAGTAGATTTCGTGGCATTCATAAAACTTTCTGCAAAACTCAGGGTTTCTCTATTGTTCGTAATCCACAAATTTAGTAGGTTTGTAGCCGGATGATTGATTTCAGGAAAAGGATTAGTAACTTATCACAAAGAAATGTACAAACTGAAGAAGTTTTTCGGTATTTGCTTTTTTTTATTCATTGCAATACCTTCGTTGATCGGGCAGATACCCGGGGAACTCACCACAAATAACAACAGGGCAAAAAGGGCTTTTGAAGATGCACTTCAAAAATATAATCTGCAAGATTTTGAAGGCGCTTACCAAAGTTTTCAGGAAGCCATCAAACACGACCCCGATTTCATTGAAGCCTATATTGTAATGGGTGAAATGTTTCAAAGTATCAACGAACATCAAATGGCAGCAGAATCTTTTGGCAGCGCCATAGAGATTGATCCCGGCTTTTTTCCCAATTTGTTTTTTTATGCCTCTGAGTCGCTTCTTGCTATTGGAGAGTATCAAAAAGCACAGGATTATCTCAAGCGATTTGTTACTTTTGACAACATCAGTGAAAATATGAGAAAGATGGCGGCCTTCAATCTCAAAAGATGCGACTTCGCTCTGGAAGCAATTGCCAATCCGGTGCCCTTCGATCCTCAAAATTTGGGTACAAATATCAACAGTAAGTTTGATGAATATGCCCCAACGCTCACCGCCGATGAGCAAATGTTGATCTTTACCCGTAAGATGCCTCGCGAGGACAGGCAAAACGTACATCTGGGAAGAGAAACCGAGGATTTTTACATCAGCAGAAAAGTAGATGGTGAGTGGATGCCTGCCGAAAATTTGGGAGAACCCATCAACACAACTGGAAATGAAGGAGCACAAAGCATATCTGCTGATGGTATGTACTTATATTTTACTGCCTGTAGCAGGTCTGACGGACACGGCAGTTGCGATATTTATGTTGCCACCCGGCAGGGCGACAGATGGGCCAATCCTGTCAATATCGGTTCTCCGGTCAATACCTCCTCCTGGGAGTCGCAACCTTCCATATCTCCTGATGGCAGAACACTTTACTTTACAAGCAATCGTAATGGAAATACAGGCCGTATGGACATCTGGATGACTATGCGGAAAAGAGACAATACCTGGTCGGAACCCGTTAATTTGGGCAAAGTCATCAATACTGCCGGAAAAGAGATGTCGCCATTTATTCATCCTGATAACCGCACATTGTATTTTGCTTCTGATGGTCACATGGGGATGGGCGGTATGGATATTTTCTATACCACTAAAGGAGATGACGGCAAATGGCAAAAACCCCGGAATCTGGGATACCCTATCAACACACATGCCGATGAAATATCACTGGTGGTAAGTGCTTCCGGCAATTATGCCTATTTTGCCTCCGAGCAAAACGATGATACCAAACGAACCGATCTGTTCTTTTTTGAATTGTATGAACAGGCAAGACCTGCACCAGTCACCTATATGAAAGGTTTTGTTTACGATGCCCAAACCCAAGACCGGCTGGGTGCCAGTTTTGAACTGATTGATCTCAGGTCGGGCGAAACACTGGTAAAATCGAATTCTGATCAGAAAACCGGCGAATTTCTTGTTCCCATCCCTTTGAGTACCGACCTGGGATTAAATGTATCTGCCGACGGATACTTGTTCTTTTCGGATAATTTTTCTTTTGAGGATGCCCGGACAGATGCCAACCCCCACCTGTATGATATACCACTTCATCCCATAAGAGAAGGTGAATCGGTGGTACTGCGCAATATCTTTTTTGAAACAGATAGCCACACCCTGATGGATGAATCTTTAAGCGAACTTGAAAGACTTCTTACTTTGCTGGAAGAAAATAAAGGGATAGCCATTGAAATTGGTGGTCATACTGATAATACCGGAAGCTTTGACTACAATAAACAACTCTCGGAAAACCGGGCATTGAGTGTATACAATTATTTGGTTGAGAACGGCATAGACGAAGACAGACTGAGTTATCAGGGATATGCCGACACCGTTCCCCTTATGGATAATGATACTGAAAAGGGAAAAGCAAGAAACCGACGTACTGAATTTAAGGTGATCACGAATCTTTAATTTTTTTTTAGGATTATTACGCAAACCAACTGCAGATGCTTCAAAAAATCAAATTACAACAAATCCTTTTTATCGATATTGAAACGGTCCCTGTCGTGGAAGATTTTCATATGCTCTCAGAAAATTTTAAAGAATTGTGGAAAATAAAAGCTGCCAAAATAAAAACAGACCTCCCTGCCCGCGATGAAGATCTGTTTTTTGAAAAAGCAGGCATATTCAGCGAATTTGGTAAGATCATTTGCGTATCAGCGGGATTCTTTTACCAGGAAGAACAACAGATGAAATTCAGATGCAAGGCTTTTTACAATCATGATGAATCGGTTATCCTGAAAGAATTTGCTCAAATGCTCAACCTCAAATTCAATACACCACAACACTTTTTATGCGGACACAACTCCAAAGAGTTTGATTTTCCGTACATAGCACGCCGGATGTTGGTTCACCAGATCCCCCTGCCGGTAATTTTGAACACACCTGGCATGAAACCATGGGAGGTTACCCATCTCGATACCCTGGAACTTTGGAAATTTGGAGATTACAAGCACTACACATCACTGAATCTGTTATGCTCCCTTTTTGATATTCCAACCCCTAAAGATGATATCAAAGGCAGTGATGTTGCAAGGGTTTATTACAAAGAGAAAGACCTGAAGCGAATTGCTGTGTATTGCAACAAGGATGTGATAAGTACTGCCCGCCTCTTTTTAAAGTTCTCCTACAAAGGCAATTTATCAGATGAGCATACGGAATCTATTGTTGAAAATAAGCAGTAGTTCGCGCTGGCAATGTAATCATTTGATTTTTAGAGGAAAGAATTTAAATTACTGAATGTCAGTTAAGTAAAAAAATAATGTGCTTTGTTGTTGAGGTTCAGCAGATTGTTTTTTGTTGAAAAATTATTCTCTGAAAATAGTAAAAAAGTATGATGGGATTGGTTATTTTAGCCAGATGGAAGAACCGGTAAAAAAACAATCAGGAACATCACAGAGACTATCCCGAACGCTCACGCCTTCGGGTTTTAGCGCTATAGGGGATCATGGAAGAATACCTCCCCAGGCACTCGACATGGAAGAAGCTGTTTTAGGAGCGATGATGCTCGAACAGAATGCACTCACCAACGTGGTAGATATTCTGAAGCCCGAAGTTTTTTATAAGGATTCGCATCAACGGATTTTCAAAGTCATCCATAAGCTTTTTTCTGAATCGGAACCCGTTGATATTTTAACGGTTACACAGGAGTTGCAAAAATCCGGCGAATTGGAAACAATTGGCGGGTCGTATTACATCTCGCAGCTTACCAGTCGGATTGCTTCTGCTGCGAATATTGAGTTTCATGCCCGTATTGTTATCCAGAAATTCCTACAACGCGAATTGATCAGAATATCCAATGATATCATCAAAGAATCGTATGAAGATTCTTCCGATGTTTTTGATATTTTAGATAAAGCAGAAAAAGAATTATTTGCCATCAGTGAAACAAACCTGCGTAGAAATTATTCCGATATGCCTTCTTTGGTTAAAGATGCCATTAAGCAAATTGAAAAATCGCGGGAACAGGAAGGGCATATCAGTGGTATTCCCAGTGGTTTTTCTGCTATAGACAGGGTTACAGCAGGTTGGCAAAAATCTGATCTTGTTATTTTAGCCGCTCGCCCGGGTATGGGTAAAACAGCATTCGTTCTGTCTATGGCACGTAATATGACGGTTGATTTCAAAAAGCCCGTGGCAGTGTTCTCACTCGAGATGGCAGGTGTACAACTTGTGATGAGACTTATTGCCAGTGAATCGGAATTGCCCGCAGAAAAACTCAAAAGAGGTCAACTCGAACAGTATGAATGGGAGCAACTCAACGCCAAGCTTAGCAATCTTACTGATGCACCATTATTTATTGATGATACACCTGCTCTTTCCATATTCGAACTGCGCGCCAAATGCAGAAGACTAAAAGCACAACACGATGTTCAAATGGTCATCATTGACTACCTGCAACTGATGTCGGGGGGGGGAGACCGGGGTGGAAACCGTGAGCAGGAGATCAGTAACATTTCCAGATCATTAAAGAGCCTGGCAAAAGAGCTCGAGATTCCGATCATCGCTCTTTCGCAACTTAGCCGTGCTGTTGAAACCCGCGGAGGAGATAAAAAACCCCTCCTCTCCGACCTCAGAGAATCGGGTGCCATAGAGCAGGATGCCGATATGGTTTGCTTTATTTACCGCCCCGAATATTATAAGATCATGGATGATGAACAGGGAAATTCCACTGAAGGACTTGCCGAATTTATCATTGCCAAACACCGGAACGGAGCCCTGGAAGATATTCCGCTAAGGTTTATTCCCAAATTCGCCAAATTTATGGATTATGAAACCCATCAATACGATGGAACCGGCGGGGAACTTTCCCCTTCAGGATCTTTTGATGATTCCCCTCAGAATGTTGTTACGCTCCCCTCACGTATGAACGATGATAACGATGATCAGGAAGTGCCTTTTTAAATTTTAGGTTTTCTTTTTGCCCATCTTTTCGTAAATTCGAATAAATTCTATTTTTGTGCTTTTTACAACAGCATAATGTAGTGGTTTTTTCGTTGTTATAAGATAAAACTGTTTTAAGATCAGGGAAAATGTTTTTTTCCCATTCTTACAAAATTGCTTTTTTGAATGTTTTTATTTGAATTTTGGCATAAATAAATTACGTGTATGTATACTTTACTGAATAGATTGAAAGGTTATATTTTTTTCGTTACTTTTCTGGTAATGAGTAGTTCTGTATTTTCAGCGCATATACTTATTCCCATGGATGATACACAAAAAAACCATTTGAAGGCCTATGGCGTTGCCTTTCATGTGCTTACGCACGATGTTGAGATTAGTTGGTTGCTCAATTACCGGGGAGGCAGTTTTATGTTTGTTCATTATCCGGAGTTTGAAGAGGAGTTGGCCATAAGAGGTGTTTCTTTTCAGGTGATTGCTGATATACAGGCAAATGGAATTCTGAACGAGATTTCTGATCCGGATGTAAATATGGAGCAGATCATATTGCACAAAGTCCCGAAAATAGCGGTATATACTCCCCCTCACAGTTTACCATGGGATGACGCGGTTACCCTGGCACTCACCTATGCTGAAATACCTTATGACGCCATTTACGATGAAGAGGTATTGTCGGGTGTATTGCCCATGTACGATTGGTTGCACGTGCACCATGAGGATTTCACCGGGCAATTTGGTAAATTCTGGGCTGCATATCGCAACGCATCATGGTATCAGAGCGATGTAAAACAGGCTGAAGAATTAGCAAAAAAACTTGGTTTTTCCAGAGTAGGTGATCTCAAGCTGACCATTGCCAAAAGCATTCAACAGTTTGTAGCGGGTGGTGGATATATGTTTGCCATGTGTTCTGCTCCTGAGAGTCTTGACATTGCTCTGGCATCGGAAGGAGTGGATATACTGCACGAGGTATTCGATGGTACCCCCCTGGATCCAGAGGCACAAGAGAAACTAGATTTCTCAAGGACTTTTGCTTTCCATAATTTTCAGGTCGTTACCAATCCTTATGAATATGCAAAATCGGATATTGATGTACCCAAAACAGGCAGAGATCAGCAAACCGACTTCTTTTCACTTTTTGAGTTTTCAGCCAAGTGGGATCCTGTGCCTGCTATGCTTACGCAAAATCATGAGACGCTTATCAAGGGGTTTATGGGGCAAACAACTGCTTTTAAAAAAGGGCTCATCAAACCTACTATAACCATTTTGGGTGAAACCCGGGGAAAATCAGAAGCCAGATATATTCATGGTACTTTGGGCAATGGAACTTTTACTTTTTATGGTGGTCACGACCCCGAAGATTATCGTCATTTTGTAGGAGACCCGCCTACAGACCTTAACTTGTTTCCCAATTCACCCGGTTACCGGCTCATCCTCAACAATGTTCTGTTTCCTGCCGCACGCAAGCAGAAGCAAAAAACCTGACCGTAACCTGATTATTTCTTTTTCTTGTACACCTGAAACGAAAAAGGATACGGGTTTTTTTCATCCGTTTCCTGCTCCTCATGCTCAATGAGCTCCCATCTATCGGGATTGATCTCCGGGAAGAAACTGTCTCCTTCAAAATTGGCATATATCCTTGTTATGTACATTTTTTTGGTAAAATGAAGGTTGATCACCTGCCGGTATATCTCAGCACCTCCTGCCACATATAATTCGTTAATTTTATGGTCTTTTACATAGCAAAAAGCATCTTTGATGCTGTTTACGATCACACAGTTCTCTGGCTTGAAATCTTTTTTGCGGGTCACCACAATGGTTCTTCTGTTGGGCAAAGCTTTACCAATACTTTCAAAGGTCTTTCTGCCCATCAGAATGGTATTGCCCGTGGTAATCTCTTTAAATCTTTTTAAGTCGGCGGGCATGTGCCACATCAGTTGATTATTCTCTCCAATTACATTGTTGTTGGCAACAGCGGCCACAATAAATAATTTCATCTGTTTATAATTTTATTAATACGGTCAGATGGAACTCGCCAAAAAACCAGGTTTGTAATTTTTTCTGTGTTGCTAAATTGCAATCATCTGCATGTGTGTCAATATTATTGTCATGCTTGGTTCATATATCTATATTTTATTCAATACTCCCTCCGTTTATTGGAAAAGGATTGCCAACACTATTTGATTAAAGGTAACTTACGCAGATTTAACTGATCATGGGCAAGTGTCTCAATAATACTCTTATTGGTTTGGAACCTAACAACGATTTTAGCAAATCCGATGCAATATCTGTTGTTGTTTTTTTTACGTTACACTGCTACTTTTCCTTTGATATGCGGGTGAGGATCGTATCCTTCAAGGGTAAAATCATCATATTTAAAATCAAAGATATTTTTCACTACGGGATTGATTTTCATAACCGGTAAGGATCTGGGTTTACGTGTGATCTGAAGTTTTACCTGATCTAAATGATTGGAATAGATATGGGCATCGCCAAAAGTGTGTATAAACTCACCTGGTTTCAGGTCACAAACCTGCGCTATCATTAAAGTAAAAAGGGCATAGGATGCAATATTAAAAGGGACACCCAAAAAAATATCTGCACTACGTTGATAGAGTTGGCAGGATAATTTGCCGTTGGCAACATAAAACTGAAACAGGATATGACAAGGGGGGAGTGCCATGTCGGTCAGCTCGCCTACATTCCATGCACTTACCAGATGTCTTCTCGAATCAGGATTTGTTTTGATTTGCCGTATCAGTTCACTGATCTGATCAATCTCTTTACCACTGGCAGACTTCCAGCTTCTCCATTGAGCACCGTAAACGGGTCCGAGGTTACCTTCCTGGTCTGCCCATTCATCCCAGATTCTTACACCATTTTTCTTTAAGTATCCTATGTTGGTATCTCCTTTTAAAAACCATAACAATTCGTGGATAATAGATTTTAAATGAAGTTTTTTGGTTGTAACAAGTGGAAATCCTTCCGAAAGATCAAAGCGCATCTGGTAACCAAAAACGCTTAAAGTGCCTGTACCGGTGCGGTCTTGTTTTGGCGTTCCGTTTTCCAGCACATGCCGTATTAATGTATGATATTGTTGCATTTGCCTGTTTGGTTAGGTTTGTTCTTTTACAATAAAAAATTTTTGTAAAAAGTGAAGGGAACCTTCCGGATCACCTTTTTATTTGAACCGATCAAAGTTAAATTTTATGGTCATGAATTCCAAACAAAAGTTTGGGTATGAAAACATACTATCTTTTAGCAAATAATGGACTTTTTGCCAAATGTGCAGGTTTCTGAACCAACTACCAGTTCATTGTTGGAAAAGAGATTAAGCGGTTGTCTGTTGAATTTTAGAAATAAAAAAGGGTTACACGATACAAGTGCAACCCTTTTCTGATTCATAGAGGTATAAAACATACTATTTGGCAAAAGCCACAGACCTTGTTTCCCTGATCACGGTAATTTTGATCTGACCAGGGTAGGTCATTTCCGTCTGAATTTTTTTGGAAAGATCGTAAGAGATTTTTTCTGCTTCCTTATCCGTAATTTTGTCACTGCCTACGATTACCCGAAGTTCTCTACCTGCCTGTATGGCATATGTTTTTACTACCCCGGGGTAGGAGAGTGCAAGTTCTTCAAGGTCATTAAGGCGTTTGATATAAGACTCAACAACCTCGCGGCGTGCACCTGGTCTTGCACCGGAAATGGCATCGCACACCTGGATAATGGGCGAAATGAGGTTATCCATTTCCACTTCTTCGTGATGCGAACCAACAGCGTTACAAATTTCAGGTTTTTCTTTATACTTTTCGGCCAGTTTCATACCCAGGATTGCGTGAGGCAGATCGGGTTCATTGTCTGGTACTTTCCCGATGTCGTGAAGCAGGGCAGCTCTTTTGGCGATTTTGGGATTCAGCCCCAGCTCACTGGCCATGGTAGCGGCCAGGTTGGCAACTTCCTTAGAGTGTTGCAGCAGGTTTTGTCCGTAACTTGAGCGATATTTCATTTTTCCCACCAACCTTACCAGTTCGTGGTGCATACCGTGAATACCCAGATCAATCGTGGTTCTCTTTCCTATTTCCAGAATTTCCTGGTCGATTTGTTTTTTGGTTTTGGCAACCACCTCTTCTATCCGAGCCGGATGGATACGACCATCGGTAACGAGTTTGTGCAGCGATAGTCTTGCAATTTCGCGCCTTACGGGATCGAAACCACTTAAAATTATTGCTTCCGGAGTGTCATCCACAATAATCTCTATGCCCGTTGCTGCTTCCAATGCCCTTATGTTTCTTCCCTCTCGACCAATGACTCTTCCCTTGATCTCATCATTTTCGATGGGGAAAACCGAAACGGAGTTTTCTATTGCTACCTCAGTAGCTGTTCGTTGTATAGATTGTACAACAATCTTCTTCGCTTCTTTAGAGGCATTAAGTCTTGCCTCATCCATAATATCTTTGATGAAAGTTTGAGCATCTGACTGTGCTTCGTCTTTGAGCGCCTGTACCATTTGCTCTCTTGCTTGCTCTGCAGACATGCCGCTGATAGATTCCAGTTGTTCCAGTTGCTGTTTGTAAATCTTATCCAGATCACCTTGTTTTTTGCTGAGGATATCAAGTTGCTGATTGAGATTTTCTCTGATGAGGGATACTTCTTTTTGCTTTCTGCCATGCTCTTCGAGTTTTTGAGAGAGTGAGCTTTCTTTTTGCTTGATTCTGTTTTCGTTGGCAGCAATCTGGTTGTTTTTATCAGAGACATATTTTTCATGTTCTGATTTTAATTGCAGAAATTTTTCTTTGGCCTGGAGGATTTTTTCTTTTTTGATGACCTCGGCTTCTGTTTTTGCATCTTTAAGTATCTGCATACTTTTCTTTTCGAGTGCCTTTCTCAGAAAAGTGGCTGAGGCAACAATACCCAGTCCAAGCGATACGAAAGCAATAATAATGTTTATAATTAAGTCCATTTTGTTATATCATTAAAAAGTATTTGAAAATATGTTAATAAAAAAGAGAATAAAAAAACCCGCAATTAATTCATAAGGTTTGTATGAAACCCCGGTTATACATGAATGAGGAGGCCAGAAATTCGCAAACGTCCACTGATCACCAAAGTGATTTTATTATGCGAACATAATAAATGAGGCCTGTTTTTGATATCCTGAGCTTAATCCTCAAAAGTTTTTAATGTTGAGTTTCAAAAACGTGTATTGAATTAATGCGGGTATAGCTTATATTTTTTCAAAGATCGTTGTTAATCACTTAGATAGATGTCAAGCATTTGATCTATATTATTTAATTTATCTCTTAGTTCCTCCTGATAATCAAGTGCTTGTTTTGATTTCAAAAAGTCAACAGCAAATTGAAGAACCACCATGGCGAGCAAGTCTCTTTTATCCCTGAAGGCGAAATGGCTGGCATATTCCTGAATTTTCTCATTAATAAGTTGTCCTGCCTTTCTGAACTGCTCCTCTTCATGTTCGTTATTTACTTTTAGTCTGTAAGGTCTGTCAGCAATTATAACTGATATATGTTGTCCGTTCATTAAAACCAAATGCGGTCTATCTGTTTAAAAGTGAATAGCACTTTTGTATTTCCCGCAACATTTCGTTTATTTTTTGCCTGGCTTGCAATTGATCCTGCCCGGCGATTGATTTTGCTACTTTCAATGTATTGAAATCGTTTTCTAATTGTTGAAATCGTTTCGATAATCCGGCAAATTTTTCATCTTTTACTCTTATCGATTCAAGCAATTCTGCCTTTTCCTGTTTTAACTCCTGATTGGTGTAATGAAGTTTTTTGATTTTATTTTCGATTCCTTCAACAACCAGAGGTAACAACTTCATACCTTAAAAGTAATAATTGATTCGTTATTACAAATGTAATATTTTTTGCATAAACTCCAACAAGAAAATCACCTCATTGTGTTTTTCCTGCGTAAATTATTTGGCATACCATTCATCGTCATTTACCCAGGGTGGAGTCTACCAACATGACTGACCATAGAAAATCTGATGTATATGCGAGAAAAAAAATTATAGTCGGGTGAGTCAAAATTTTTGTCATGGCTCGGTTCATATTCATAAATAGGGTTATCATTGACTGGTTACCCTATTTCTGTAGCAAGTTTCCAGGTTTTGCAGATACTGTGGATTCTTGGGGTTATGTTTGCCTGATCATTTTCTGTTATTCCAAAAAATGATAAAGTTAAAACCAGCATTTGTAATTGGACAAATAAAGAATTTATTGTAATTTGCACATACTTTTATCATTCAATATCTTATCGGCACATGATGCCTTTTGGTGAGATGGTTTGACAAATGGGTATAACCTGATTGATTTTTATAGCAGAGATGAATTTTTTGACCCAAAAATATTTATTATTGGATTAAACGATTGCTTATGAAGGAAGATTTTATTCATTTTCTCTGGAAGTACAGGTTGTTTAAACAGGGATTGCTGCACACCACCGGGGGAAAAGTAATTGAGATCGTGCATCCTGGAGATGCAAATACCAATTCTGGTCCCGATTTTTCTGCTGCCAGAGTAAAAATTGATGGTACACTTTGGGCGGGTAATGTTGAAATGCATTTGCAAAGCAGCGATTGGTTCAGGCATGGACACCAGCATGATGATGCCTATCAGAATATCATCCTGCATGTTGTTTTTAAACATGATAAAGAAATTACTGATTCACAGGGGCGGCAAGTGCCCGTTTTTGAGGTTGCAGATTTTATAGAACCTCATCTGGCACAAAAGTATGAAAAGATCATACAATCAAAAACCTGGATACCCTGTGCCAATTATATTCAGGAAACTGACGATTTTATCATGATGAACTGGTTGAGTCGCCTGCTTGTAGATAGGCTTGAGCGAAAATCGGAGGAAATTATAAGTTTTCTGAATTATTTTGAAAATAACTGGGAGAGGACCTTTTATTATTTTCTGGCGCGAAATTTTGGATTCAAAGTTAATAGCAGTCCTTTTGGTATGCTGGCACAAAAAACACCTTATATAATCCTTTCGAAGCATAAAAATGATCTCACTCAAGTAGAGGCATTGCTTTTTGGACAGGCGGGTCTGCTGGCAAATAATTTCAAAGATGCTTATCCCGAATTGCTGAAAAAAGAATATCAGTTTCTCAGGCACAAGTACAGTCTGGAACCTTTGGATGGTTCTCTTTGGAAGTTAGGGCGTTTGCGTCCTTCTAATTTTCCTACCATCAGGATTGCACAATTTGCACGTTTGATTCATCAGTCATCAGGATTATTCAGCAAACTCATGCATACAGTGAAAGTTGAAGATATCTATAAACTTTTCAACATTCAATGCTCGCCTTATTGGTCTGATCATTTCAAATTTGATGTGCTCTCGAAAAACAGCAATAAAAATCTTGGGAAAAGTGCTGTTGATAATATTATCATCAACACAATAGTACCCATGAAATTTGTTTATGGAAGAGAAAATATGAAACCCGGGATAAAAGATGAAAGCCTTATGTTGATATCCAGGGTTTCGGCAGAAGATAACAATGTGATCAAGTATTGGAAGATGCTGGACATTCATCCGCAGAACGCTTCTGAATCACAGGCGCTACTGGAGTTAAAAAAGAATTACTGTACACCCCGGAGGTGTTTACACTGTGCCATTGGTTTGCACCTGATAAGAAGTAAACCTTCGGGTAATGAATGATATAAATTGAATAGCTTTCCGAATGAATCAACAGTTACCTGTGCAAATAGAAAAATGAATATTTATTTGTCTGAATTGCAGCAGGTTATTTTCTGAGGAGCCGAGCCATGACAGTAATTTTGACACACACGCGGATGATTAAGATAAATGGAACGCAGATGACACAGATTGAGCGGATTT
>CAZPVB010000113.1:0-12712 GCA_964589855.1 uncultured Bacteroidales bacterium | reverse complement strand
CCGATTGTAAAAAGGGAAAACAATACACACATTGCACTGAGGATAAATTTGTTTATAAATCGTTTTGAATAAAAACATTTATTATCTTTACCAAGATTTAACCAAATGGTTAAACAATAATGTTAAACATAAAAGTTAATCTTCGTGGTTAAAATATTGAGATTATGAAAGAGCAGGATCAGAATACGGAAGAAAAAATTCTTGAAGCGGCTGTGCAGGAGTTCATGGAAAAAGGTAAGGCGGGTGCCCGCATGCAGACCATTGCCGATACCGCCGGCATCAATAAAGCTTTGCTGCATTACTATTACCGGTCAAAAGACAAACTGTTTGAATCGGTCTTCAACATGGTCATCGGTCAGCTGGTAATTCCCAAAGTGAAAAGGATACTGGAGAAAGAGGATGATTTGTTTTCCATCATCAGGAACTTTACCGACCTGTACGTCACTGTGCTCAACCGCAACCCCTATCTTCCCTACTTTATTATTGACGAGATACATAAGAATCCGGGCAGATTATCTAAATTTTTTCTTAACGCAGGGATGCCCATACAACGAATTTCGGACATCATAGATGATCATGTCAGAGAGGGAAAGATCAGGAAGATTGAACCACAGCATCTTCTTGTAAATATTTTAGGTATGTGTGTATTCCCGGTATTGGGCAAAAACATGGTAAAACCACTTTTTTTCAAAGACGATAATGCTGCATTTAAGAAGTTTTTGAATGAACGCAAAACGCACATTGCAGAATTTGTCATCCAATCCATACAAATTAAATAACCTTCGTCATGCGTAAAATCTTCCTTATTCTTAATTTGTGCCTTCTGTTGTCATGGCTTGCCAATGCACAGAAGGTGTTGAGTCCACAACAGGCATTGGAGAAGGCCATACAAACCCACCCTTTGGGTTTGCAGTTTGATGATCTTAACAAGATCAATCAGCTCGATCAGCAAATCATTCAATCGGGATGGCTGCCGAGGTTGAGTGTGAGTGGTAAAGCCTCTTTTCAGTCTGAGGTAATTGATATTCCCATCTCTATGCCTGGTGTTGAAATCGGATCACCCTCGGGTGATCAGTATAACATTGCCCTTGATCTTACCCAAACCATTTATGACGGGGGTATGCTGAAGAACCAGGCGAAGTTGAAAGAGAATGTTTACCTGTCATCCAGAAAAGAGACCGAAGTGGATATTTACCAAACCCTGGAAAAGGTAACCAACATCTACTTTCGGAGGCTTATCCTGCAGGAAAGTTTGAAAATTGTGGAATTGGGCAGGGAGGAACTCACGGAGAGATTGGAAACCATTGAATCGGGGGTACGCAATGGAGTTCAGACCCCTTCTGCACAATGGATGCTGGAGGCAGAATTGCTAAATCTTGAAAAATCTGAAAATCAGATATTATCTGCCATAAACTCCACCAATGAAATGATGGAAATATTGATTGGCGAACCCGTTGGAAACACTGTATTTATTTTACCTGAAATCTCTGAAGTCACAGATGAGATACACAGACCTGAATTGTCGCTTTTTGATTTACAGAAGGAGCAATTAAACCATTCTTCTGCTTTGACACAAACAGCTCTTATGCCCAGGGTACAGGCGTTTGCAAGTGCCGGGTATGGCAGACCAGGGTTGAATCCCATTAATGATGAATTTGATTTTTATTACATGGCTGGCATTCAACTCAACTGGAAACTGTGGGACTGGAAACAAAACAGGCGTGAACGCGAAAAGCTGATGGTTCGGGAGGAAATCGTAGAATCCGGGCGCCAGCATCTGCTCAAAAATATTCAGATGGGCGTTACGCAATCCCGCAGCAACATTCAACAAACCGAAGCAGATATGCAGATCAACGAAAAGATGATGCTTTTGCAGGAAAGGATTGTGGAAAATGCTTCATCGAAACTGGAAAATGGTGTGATTACTTCGGATGAATACCTGCATCAGTTCAACCAGCTGTTAAAAACACGCAACGATCAGCAAATTTACAAAGTGAAACTGCAGCAGGAAAAATTCCACCTGATGTTTCTTACTGGTAATCTGCCGGTTAATATTGAAAAACATATTTCTGAAGAATAAAACTATAACGATCTTAAAAAATACAAAGATGGATAAAATAAGCACATTTCAAACAAAAAAAGATAAGCGGCAGCAACCCAAATCTGTTACCAAAAGTTATTTACAAAAGATCCTGAGGTCAAAGAATTTGCTTGCTGTTTTGGTTGTTGCCATTCTTTTGAGTGCCTGCGATAATGATGATAATATGACCGATGCATGGGGAAACTTTGAAACCACTGAGGTAATGGTCTCCGCCGAAACACAGGGTAAACTCATGGAGTTTTCTGTAAACCAGGGACAGCAATTACAAATGGATCAGCAGGTGGGGTTGTTGGATACTTTGACTTACGCGCTTCACAGTCTCAATATAAAAACGAAGAAACAGGCCATGTCCAATAAAATCAAAGAGGTGGAAGCCCAGGTTGCAGTGCTGCAAACACAGATCAAAAATCTGGAAAAGGAGTTGAGAAGATTGGAAAACCTGTTGAAAGATGGCGCGGCAACACAACAACAATATGATGATTTAAAGGGTAAGCATGATGTGTTGCAGCAACAGATCAATGCAGCAAAAATTCAGAAAAAGACTGTAATGGCAGAGTTGAAGGCAATGGATGTTCAGATCATGCTGGCAGAGGATAACCTGAGCAAGTGCCGTATCCGCAATCCTTTGAACGGAACGGTTCTGGAGACCTTTGCTGAGCAAAGTGAATTGGTCATGCCCGGCAAACCACTTTACAAAATTGCTGATCTCACCCGGATGAATCTTCGTGCGTATATCAGCGGCGATCAACTTTCGGCGGTGCGTATAGGGGAGCAGGTTACTGTTTTGATCGATGGCGGAAACAATCAAATGAAAGAGTATCCCGGAACCATCACGTGGATATCGGACAAAGCAGAGTTTACCCCCAAAACCATCCAAACAAGGGAAGAACGGGTGAACCTGGTGTACGCTATGAAGGTGAGCGTACAAAATGATGGTGCCATTAAATCAGGGATGCCTGGTGAGGTGGTTTTTAAGAGCAGCGTTCAACAGAACACGAAGTGATCATTCCATCCTTACAAAGAATTAAATGAATCCAAATAATCATGTCATGGAAGACCAGGTAAGCATTCGAATAAAAAACATCAGCAAGAATTACAGCAATGTGAAAGCGCTGCGGGATGTGACTATAGATGTGAGCAAGGGTGAATTATTTGGACTTATCGGACCTGATGGCGCCGGCAAAACTTCACTTTTTCGGATGATCACCACGCTTATCCTTCCCGATGAAGGAGAGGTTTCAGTGAATGGAAAGGATGTGGTAAAAAATTACCGTTATGTGCGTTCCATTACCGGGTATATGCCCGGAAAGTTTTCCCTTTACCACGATCTCACAGTGGATGAAAATATCTCCTTTTTTGCTTCGGTATTCAATACGGATTTTGATCCTGACTATGCCATGATTCGTGATATGTATGCTCAGCTGGCACCTTTCTCCACCCGTCGGGCAGGAAAACTTTCCGGTGGAATGAAACAAAAACTGGCACTGTGCTGCGCCCTGATCCATCAACCGGAAATTCTCATACTGGATGAACCCACCACCGGGGTGGATGCCGTTTCAAGGAAAGAATTCTGGGAGATCCTGCAAATGTTGAAACAAACCGGAATTACCACCATGGTTTCCACACCTTACATGGATGAAGCCAACCAATGCGATCGCGTGGCAATGATTCAGAATGGAAAGATACTGCAAACGGATACGCCAAAGGGCATCACCCGGAATTTTACCCGAAAGGTAATGGCAATCCGTACAAATAATAACTACCAATCAATCAATCACTTGAAACAGTTTGAGTACACTCACTCTGTGTATCCTTTCGGGGAGTACATCCATTTTATTCCCACCAGCAATGAAATTGAAACCGGGCAGATTTCATCCTACCTTAAAGACAAGGGAGAATCTGACATTGAACTGCATTACATTGAACCTGATATAGAAGACTGTTTCATGGAACTGATGCGTGAAAACAACTGATCATGGAAACTGCAGAAAAAATCATAAGGGTGAAAAATCTTGTTAAGAAGTTTGGCGATTTTACTGCCAACGATCATCTTAGTTTTGAGGTAGGCAGGGGAGAGGTGTTCGGATTTCTGGGTGCCAACGGTGCAGGTAAAACCACTGCCATGCGCATACTATGCGGACTAATGGCGCCTACCTCAGGCGAAATTGAAGTGGCAGGGTACGATGTTTACAAACAAACCGAGCAGATCAAAAAGAACATTGGTTATATGAGTCAGAAGTTTTCCCTTTATGAGGACCTTACGGTTTGGGAGAACATCCGTTTTTATGCCGGAATTTATGGTCTGCCCATGAAAGTGATCCGGGAGCGTGCCAGTGAGATGCTTCGTGAATTGGGTATGGAGAAGGTAAAGAATACGCTGGTGAAATCCCTGCCTCTTGGTTGGCGACAAAAACTATCATTCTCTATCTCGGTTTTTCATCGTCCGAAGATCGTTTTTCTGGATGAACCTACCGGTGGTGTAGACCCGGTGACCCGCAGGCAGTTCTGGGAAATGATCTACCGGGAAGCCAACAGCGGGATCACGATTTTTGTGACCACCCACTACATGGACGAGGCAGAATACTGCAACCGGGTTTGTATCATGGTTGATGGACGAATTGACGCCATGGACACCCCTGCCGGACTTCGAAAAAAGTTTAACGTGGGCAGTATGGATGAAGTTTTCAGAAAACTGGCGCGCAAACAATAGCAGAATTGATTCCGGTTAATTAATAATGGACATATAAGAACGAATCCAAATCAGTATAAGATGAAGCGTTTTCTTGGTTTTGTAAAAAAGGAGTTTCTGCACATCATGAGAGATGTGCGCAGTTTGATGATCTTGCTGGGGATACCCGTGGTGCAGATTCTGCTTTTCGGTTATGTGCTTACCAATGAGATCAAAAACGCTGATATAGCCGTGCTTGATCATTCCAGGGATGAGACTACTGCCCGTATCATCAACAAAATCTCATCGTCTGACTATTTTCAGGTTACCAGGGTGTTGAATTCTGATCGTGAGATAGAAAGGGCGTTGGAGAGTGGTGAGGTGAAAATGGTGGTGGTTTTTGGTCAGGATTTTGGCCGGTATTTTCAAAGAACCGGTCAGGCAAACGTACAGCTCATTGCAGATGCTTCCGATCCCAACAATGCCAACCTGCTGGTGAGTTATGCGCGTGCCATCATCAACGATTTTACACTGGGCCAGGTGGCGCAAACCCATTCACCCCCTGCCATCGATCAAAAGGTAAGAATGCTTTTCAACGAAAAAATGGAGGGGGTTTACATGTTTGTGCCCGGCACCATGGCACTCATCCTGATGTTGTTGTCTGCCATGATGACTTCCATTTCTATTGCCCGGGAAAAAGAGATGGGTACCATGGAAGTGCTGCTGGTTTCACCGCTTCGTCCTGCCCAAATAGTGCTGGGAAAAGTGATGCCTTATATTTTGCTGGCATTTCTCAATGCTCTGGTAATCATTGCTTTGGGAGTAAACGTTTTTGGTATGCCTGTGCAGGGCAGTCTCACCCTTCTGATGTTGGAGAGTTTGCTCTTTATTTGCCTGGCGCTGGCATTGGGGATTTTTATTTCAACCATGGCAGATACGCAAATGGTGGCCATGTTTATATCTATGTTTGCCCTTATGCTGCCTACCATATTGCTTTCCGGATTTATTTTTCCTATCAGCAACATGCCCCAGGTCTTACAGTATCTTTCGCACATTATACCTGCCAAATATTTCATCGTGATACTTAAAAATGTGATGCTCAAAGGAACGGGTTTTCTTTATATCTGGCAGGAAACGCTGGTTTTAGTGCTTATGATGACCGGGTTGATCATCCTGAGTATTAAAAAGTTCAAAATCAGACTGGATTAAAACAACCCACTTTTAAATTATTCAAACTGAATTGTATGCACCTGGCCATGACAAAATTTTTGACACAGTTCTACTCAGCATGTCGAAGTACACACAGATGGTTATTGTCGATGGAGGTGGATCGCCCTGAAGATAGGGGCAACTTAGAAGCACTAAACGCAAAACACTCAATATCAAAGAGAATCAAATTATACAAAGATGAAAACCATTCTATTCATATTGCAAAAAGAGTTTCTGCAGATATTCAGAAACAAGACCATGTTGCCACTGATCTTTGTTTTGCCGGTAGTGCAGTTGCTTATCCTGGTCAATGCCGCAACATTTGAGATCAAAAGCATTCATCTTTCTGTTGTGAATGATGATCATTCGCCTGCCTCACGCGAGCTGATCTCCCGCTTCGATGGTTCTCCCTTTTTCAGGGTGGTTTCCTATGATTCTTCGGTGAAGGTGGCAGAACAGCAAATCATGGGCAATCATGCCGATATGATACTGAATATACCTGCCGGATTTGAGCAGCAGATCGTAACCACACATGCTGCCGATCTTCAGTTACTCATCAATGCCATCGACGGGATGGCAGCGGGGGTTTACCAGGTTTACGCGGGTAATATCATCAGTGATTTTCAGCAAGACTATTTTACCGGTCTTTTCGATGGACAAACACCCCAGTTGCCGGTACAGGTGACCCATCGTTTCTGGTTCAATCCCAACCTGAACTACAGTATCTACATGCTTCCCGGTATTTTGATGATTCTGGTCACCATTATCGCGATGTTTCTCACCGCCATCAATATTGTGCGTGAGAAAGAGAGCGGAACCATTGAACAGATCAATGTAACACCCATCAAAAAATACCAGTTTATACTGGGTAAGATGATTCCTTTTCTTATCATTGCTTTGTTTGAACTAAGTTTCGGGTTGTTGATCGGGCGTATTTTCTTCTCCCTGCCAATGGAAGGAAGTCTGGGGTTGCTGTACCTTTTTGCATTCATCTACCTGCTTATTGCTCTGGGATTGGGGTTGTTTCTATCCGCCATTTCATCCACCCAGCAACAGGTGATGTTTACCGTTTTTTTCTTCCTGCTGATGTTTATTCTGATGAGTGGGCTGTTCACCCCCATCGACAGCATGCCCCAATGGGCAAAGATGATCAACGTTATCAACCCCTTTCAGTATTTCATGACTGTTTTGCGGATGGTATTGCTCAAAGGATCGGGTCTGGCCGATTTGATGCACGAATTTGTTGCCATGAGCATATATGCAGCAGTTGCCATGAGTCTGGCGGTATGGCGGTACAGGAAGACAGCAGGTTGATCCTTATTGTAAACCCTGGGTAAGGAGTAGATGAACGTTTGAGGGGAATTGCAAATAACCAATCTTTTTCTAGATGGCGTTGAATATCCTCATTTTATTTCGCCACGTTGTGGCTTTGGTGGGTATTGGCAATTTTCTTTCAAAGGGCTTACACTCTTTGCTGGTGATGGCGCACCTTTGGTGCTATTGGATTTTTATGTTCACTATTTTTGCTCAACAGGGTTTTGCTTTAGGAGAAGCAATTATTTTCATTCAAAAATATTACATGATATGGTCATCGATGTAAAATATTGATTATGGTTTTCAGTGGTTTGGATGGTTTTAAATTATCATGCTTTTCGATCAGCATTGCAAATGGTATTCATCTGCAGACTCAAACCCCATTTTTTTTGAAGCATTTTAAAACCGTCAATTATACCAGACTGCAATATTTTCAAAAAAACATTAAAACCAATTCTAAACTGAACAGAGACAAAACCCTTTTCGATGTTCTGAGTAAAGGTATTCGCACGGTTACAACAACTTACACTATTCTATATTCAACAGTATTAGTTCAACAAACTGCTTTTTAGATTTATACCTGGGATGAGAAAAAACTTTTACTTTTGTAAAAAACAATTATAATGAATTACCCAAAGCAAATCATCATACAGGATCTGAAAGAGAAATTATCTGACAACCTCGAGGATAATCTCAAAGAAGTTATTTTGTTCGGATCTCAATTGAATGACAGCAGTATATCTGAATCTGATTATGATATTTTGATCATTCTTAAATGTAATTCAGATTGGAAACTGGAAAGAAAGATCTCTGATATTTGTTACGAAATAGAACTTAAATATGGTATTTTGACAGATACACATATTTTGAGTGAACAAGAACTCGATTCTCCACGCGGAAAACAACCTGTTTTTCAGAATGCCATCAGAGAAGGATTTTATGTATGATCGATAATAATGAACGAAATATATTAATTGAATACCGCCTAAATCAGGCAAAACAAACAATTGAGGTCGCAAAATTCTTATTAGAATCCGATCAGTTGGCTGTTGCTGTAAATCGTATTTATTATGGAATGTATTACATTGTTTCTGCTCTGGCACTAAAGTATCATTTTAAAACATCAAAACATCACCAGTTAATTGGATGGTTTAACAAAGAATTTATCGCCAAAGGGATAATAGATCCTGTATTAGGTCAAATATTAAGAAATAGTTTTCAAAGCAGAACAAAAGGGGATTATGATGCATTTATCACTTTTGAAAAGGAAGAAGTAAAATCCATGCTAAAAGATATGGAATACTTTATCGAAAGTCTTGAAGACTTTATTAACAATCATTAGATGTAGTTCGATAATTTACCTGGCAGTTTCTTCTGTTAAGAAAATATTATATTTCCATTTTGAGCATAGCAGAATTTTTTAGTTTTTTAAAAAATGTGTTATTCATCAATGCTCGGTTTGTGTATTTAAACCGTTCAATGAAAGTTTTTGTTTTCAGTGGCTTTCATGAATTTAAATTGTAGGGTGTCTCAAATGACAATAGAAATACTGTTAAAATTGTGTTCAACTCAGACGCTTCCATGTTCTTCGAATGAAGGAAGGTCAACTCAAACCAGTCAATGTTGGGAAGGGGCAGGATATCAATTAATTAGAACTACTGAAAAATTGTATATAACTTCACAGTATGTATTCGGATTGATAAATCTCTTATATTTGTCTCATTGATAACCAATCTCATCTAATTCATTGCAATGAAGAAAAAAAATACCTCCTGGCTCAGTCATTTGTTTAATTTTTTCGCAGTAATCCTGGGTGTTTACCTGGCATTTTTTATCAATGAAAGGGCAAAAAGAAATCAGGATAAAAGAGAAAGTCTTATAATCATGCAATCGCTGGTAAATGATTTGTCAGGAGATATAAAAACCTATGAAACTTACCAGATACCCGTGAATTTGCAACAAACAGATGATATTGAGCAACTAGTGCATTTGTTAATGACTGATAGTATTGAACAGGTAACCGGTAAACTAGCTGCAGTAATGCAATTGGAGAATTTTGCTCCCACTAATTCAACTTACAATTCTTTAATGACATCCGGCAGATTAGGGTTAATTGATGATCCATCACTTCAAACAATGCTGACTAGATTCTATGAAGGGGTGGTTGTAGAGAGTAATGAAAAAATGAAATTTCAAAATGAATACTTTACGAATGAGATACTGGACTGGATGGTGAATAATATTGATCTTATGGAATTAAAAATCCTCAATGAGAATCAATTAATTACTTTCAGGAATAAGTTGTTGATTTATCACTCATTGATCGAACAAAAGGTGGCATCCTATCAAATGGTTGTAGATGAATCTAAGAAATTGAAGCAGTATCTGGAATTAACGATACAACCCCAAAAGTAGCGTAATTATATTTTTTTTTCTCCCCCTTTTTTACCCCATCTGAAGAGCGTTGTCTTCATCCATAATTTTCCCTTCACTGTAAATAAGAAAGACCCATTTACAGGCAAAATGTTTCTGTGGAATCACTCGTGGGAATCCATGAGACTTTCTTTATTATCATAAAATCAAATACTTACATGTGATAATCTTTATTGCTATCCCCTTTTGTAATGATTCGGCAATCAATAATTCCCCACTTTTGGGGATTGCCCATGTTCTGTTTTTCATCCAATTTTGCATCTGGATTTAATCTGAATAAGAATAGAGAGATGATGATGAATGAGTACAGAACCAATTTATGAAAAGCAATCTGACCAAAATCAAAATCTACAGATCTTTTAGACGCAGGATTGATCCCATTATCACATCGTAAAACTAAAGATCATGAAACTAATTAGTACCACCCCCAACGGACAAATTTTTACCTGTCCATGCAAAAAAAAAGTCCATTTAGAATATGGTAATCTGCTGGTCAACCTGTCGTATGATGAGTTTACCGAGTTTGTTGAATACGTGAAGTCTATCAATGCCGAATATTATTTGGCCAAAAATAAAAAATCACAAAATCGCAGAAAATTACTCCTGTACATTGGAAAAAAAGATGCTTACCTGGCTTTAAACGCCGATGAGTTTTCAGAGTTAAAGCAACTGCTTTTATGCAAAACCCATGGTAATGAATTCACAGATAATCAAGTAATTATAGGAAATACTATTTTAAACTAAATTTTCATGAAAGAAACAGCAATATTTTTTGGATCCACAACTGGTAATACTGAAAACGCATCTGCAATTATAGCAGAATCTCTTCAGGCTGATATGTTCAATGTGGCTGACAATCCTGCAGATGAAATGTCCAAATATAAAAACCTGATTTTCGGTGCCTCTACCTGGGGTATTGGCGATTTGCAAGACGACTGGGAAACCTTTATTTCTGAACTGCAAAGAGCAGATCTGAATGGTAAAGTGGTTGCCATTTTCGGTTTGGGCGATGCAGATGCTTATCCCGACAGTTTTGTGGATGCCATGGGAACCATCTACAATGCCATTCGGGATAAAGGTTGTAAACTTATTGGAATGGTGGACAGCAGCGAATATAATTTTGATGAATCAACTGCTTTGGTAGATGGTAAGTTTGTGGGTCTGCCCCTTGATGATGACAATGAAAGTAATCTCACCAACCAACGCATTGAAAAATGGGTTGCGCAATTGAAACAAGAGTTATCCTGATAATATTTCTGAGACCGTGGACATTAAAAACACTTTTCTTCTGCTTTTGCTGGTAATCATTTCTGCGCAAATCACATTTGCGCAGGAATACCGGCTAACCCTTCTGGGGAAAAAAACCGACGATCCGGTTCAAAATGCTCACATAACCTGGAAATCAACTGATAATGAAAGCGAAAAAGGATTTGGCGTCACCGATGAGAACGGATTGACCATGATCTCCGGGGTTACCGGCAGCAAGGTTGTGGTAAACATAAGCAGTTTGGGTTATAAAACGTTGCAGGATACAATTGATTTGCATTCAACCCGAACACTCTATATGGATGCAGATGTACTAAACCTGGACCAGATCGTTGTTACCGGTACCCGCACACCCAAAAGACTGGCAGACGTTCCGGTACAAACGACGGTCATCCCCGAGATCGATATCAAAAGGGCAGGTACCGTTTCCCCACTGGAAATCCTCAAAGACAATGTACCCGGATTGGTAACATCCTCCAATGCTATGGGAAACAACCTCAGGATCAGAGGTTTAAACTCCCGCTATATTCTGTTTTTGGTGGATGGTGAACGATTGGTTTCCGAAGGTTCGGGAGGCAATATTAACCTCGATCAGATCGATTTTAATTCCATTGAACGGGTCGAGGTGGTCAACGGAGCAGCATCGGCACTCTATGGATCTAATGCAGTGGGTGCGGTCATTAACTTCATCACAAAAGCACCTGCAAACAAAGTGGAAGGCAGCGTAAACACCAGCTTCCAGAATTTTAACACCAGTAAGTTCCAGGCAAATATAGGCAGTAATCAGGGTAAAATCACCCTGGGTGCCAATATGTTTCGCAACAGTACCGACGGATACAACATCAGTGGTGGGAGCCTTTCCAATCCACACACCGACTATGGTAGCGGACTGAAGATGAGTGTAAATCCTTCTGAACGTATTTCAGTAGATCTCAATGGCCGGTTTTTCCAGCATGAGGTTTTTAACTTCCCTGGTACTCTTAATGTTAAACACGACCTGGAAAGAAAACTAACCGCTGGTGCCAGAACCAACTTTTTATCTGAAAACAACCGGAATAACCTCACTGCTAGTGTCAACTTCGATAAGTTCTTCAGGTATGATGTGCTGGAACTTAAAAATGATTTCCTTGAGAAGCAAAATGACATTACACATATTTCCGGACGCGTTGTAAACACCCATTTTGCAGATAAAAAGTGGGATTTTGTAAGCGGATTGGAATACAATTTTGAATCCATTTCCACTGATAGTTCTAAAATCCTCGGTCCTCTGCCAACTGTAAAAAGTGTTGGGGATGCCAACATCTTTATGCAGTGGCAGGGCAGGTTTGTCAGCAATATGGAGCTGGTATTAGGCAGCAGATACACGTATAACGAGCAGTTTGGTTCTGCCCTCTCCCCAAAGGTATCAGCCATGTACAAGGCCGGGCGGTTCACCATGCGTGCCGGGGTTGGTACATCCTTCAGGGCGCCTGATTTAAAAGAACTGCACTATAATTTCAATCATAATGGTTCTTTTTGGGTGTATGGTAATCCTGATCTTGTACCCGAAAGAGGGTTGTATAACTCGGTCGGGATAGAATATACAAGGGGCTCTTTAAACATGTCGGTATCGGGATATCATAACCAGATAAGAGACAAAATAACCTCCTATCGCGTAATCAGTGAGACAGGGCAACCCGACAGGTATTATCAGAATGTGAGCAGTGCAACCCTGCAGGGGA
>CAZPVB010000112.1:0-12716 GCA_964589855.1 uncultured Bacteroidales bacterium | reverse complement strand
ACACACGCGGATGATTATAATTTTGCAGTATGGCAAGAAGAGCCAAAACAGTATTTTGGCGGGCTCCATCTGACCGATTTAATCAAATTATAAACAGATGAAACCCCGGATGATATGCTCTTCCTTCAGAACATGACCGTCAACCAGATAAGTGCCAAACAATTAAAAGTGTTTAAACTCAACAATACGGTTTCAGCACCTACTACCATAGAAAAAAAATATGACATCAATATATTGCCCAATCCAGCCCGGGAAGAAACAACCGCTTTGATCAGTCAACCCGGGCCGTCTGACTTTCAGTTAACCATTAGTGATCTTTCCGGCAGGGTTCTGATGGTCAAAACCATCCGGCACATTCAGGCGGGACAGAAACATTCCATAAAAACCGGATCATTGAATAAAGGCACCTATATCATAGAGATCTCAGATAACAAAAACAGGTATGTGGAGAAACTGGTTATTGAATAATATCTTAACTGGTAAATGCTTTCATCAGGAGAAAGGAGAGCTCCCTTTCACTTTGTTTTTCTAAATTTGAAACAGAATGCTTGTTTTACGAAGAATCTACTTGCTGTTTTTTCTGAACTTCTTTTGATTTTATTCAAAAAAAAGGACATAAAATGCTTCTAAAAATTTCGGTTTATCTAATTCTATTGACCATGCAGGGATGCTCTTCCTGGTGGATATCATACCAAAACAATCCCCCTGAAACACAACAAGTGGATTTTTTGCCAGGCCAACGCCCCTCAAGGATCATTCTAACCTTTGAAGAAAACCCTGCCACCTCAGCCACAGTTACGTGGCGAACCAATTCCAATGGATCAGAATCTAAAGCTGAGATCGTTGCTGCCGATCCATCTCCTTATTTCAACGATCATAAAACCAGTGCTGTGGCGACCTCCACTCAATTGAAAACACAACACGGTGAGGTAATGTATCACAAAGCACAGTTTACCGGTCTTGAACCTGCTACTACTTACCTCTACCGCGTTGTCACCGGTCAATACCAAAGTGAATGGTTTCAGTTCACTACTGCCAGTAAAAGTGATCAACCTTTCAGGTTTATTTACATGGGCGATGCGCAGAACAGAATATTTTCGCATGTTTCAAGGGTAATGCGTGCTGCCTATGCAAAAGCACCCGATGCTTCCTTCGTGCTGCACACCGGCGATCTGGTCGATCATGCCGACAACGACTATGAATGGGAGGAATGGTTTCATGCAGGTAGTTTCATTCATGCGCAGATACCTGTTTTAGCCCTCCCGGGCAACCATGAATACAACAAAAATTTATTAGGTCAAAGAATAACCTTCTCAAAATACTGGAATCCACAATTCAATTTCCCGGATAATCATCCCATCGAGGCACTTGACGATCAGACTTATTATTTTGACTATCAACAAATAAGATTTGTTGCATTAAATTCAAACCGGTATATTGAGGAACAGTCAGAATGGCTTGATCGTGTATTAAAAGAAAGCAACAAAAAATGGAATATACTTTCCTTCCACCACCCTTTGCAAAATGCTGTGAAGAGACGACAAAACAAGGAGATAAGAAAACGATGGAAACCCGTTATTGAAAAACACAACGTAGATCTTGTATTGCAGGGTCACGATCACTCCTACGCGCGGGGATACCTCGATGATGAAGAGAGCGGCACTATTTGCGTGGTTTCAGTTGCCGGGAAAAAAATGTACAACCTCGATGAGCAGGACTGGATGGCAAGAAAAGGTGAGAACACGCAACTCTTTCAGATCATCGAACTCAGTGGCGATACACTTCAATATACCTGTTATACACCTTCAGGTAAAATTTACGATTCCTTTTTACTTCAAAAGCAACAAACGGGCAACAACATATTAGTAGAAACAGGCAATGATTTTCCGGTGGAAAGGACACATGAGAATACATTAAGGAAAAATTAAGCAACTTAGAATACGCTTGATATACCTAATCAGATGATTATTTGACTTTGTTTGGGTTTGGTGCTGTGGTCAAATAAATGGAT
Source organism: uncultured Bacteroidales bacterium (assembly GCA_964589855.1). Classification (GTDB taxonomy): domain Bacteria; phylum Bacteroidota; class Bacteroidia; order Bacteroidales; family UBA7960; genus SKVR01. Next base: position 10,705 of record CAZPVB010000112.1, on the reverse strand, counting down.
GCAGTGTCGTGATTGCTTGAAATAATATTTTCATTGGCAAGTAGGAAATGGGCATGCTTTGATCATAGAGACAAGGCATAAACAAAACCTAAAAGACAATCTTTTTGTTTTAAGTAAAAAATCACTTCAAAATTGCTTCATGTTTTTCAACCGATCGATGGGTTTGTAAAATAAATCTAGCTTCATTAAGAATCTGTAAATAAATTTAATTGGATTATCTATCATGTTCGAATCCAAGTCTTGCAAAATTTTAAAAACCATGAATTTTAACTTATTAGATGATTGTTTTCAAAACAAGCATAAAACAGAAAACAGACATTATTCTCAGGCACTATTTAAACCAGATCAATGACCAATTTATCAAATATTTCTTCACTTTCTCATCTTTCCTTTTCGCATCAAGGCTTCAAAGGTTTTTCATCAACATGCCCTGCCAAGATTCCTCACACATTCTTCCAACACCAAAAAACCGCAGGAGAACGTCCTGCGGTTTTTAACTCAGTGAGAATAAATATAAAGAATGCCTTTTAATTTTTGTCGATGGCATTCAGATCTTCGAAAGAAACTTTAAGCCTTTCTTTCATACTTTCTTCTGCTTTTCTGAGCCAAACTCTGGGATCGTAATATTTCTTGTTGGGTTTATCTTCACCATCGGGGTTGCCGATTTGTCCCTGGAGATAACCTTCATTTTTCTGGTAGAAATTCTTAACGCCATCCCAGAATGCCCATTGAGTGTCAGTATCGATGTTCATTTTAATAACTCCGTAGGAGATGCCTTCTCTTATTTCTTCTCTGGAAGACCCGGAACCACCGTGAAAAACAAAATTAACCGGTTTAGGGGCGGTATTAAATTTTTGCTCAATATATTCCTGAGATTTCAGGAGAATCTTGGGTTCCAGTTTTACATTTCCGGGTTTATAAACGCCGTGCACATTACCAAAAGAGGCGGCAATGGTAAACTTATCTGAAACGCTGCTGAGTGCTTCATACATTTGTGCTACTTCTTCGGGTTGTGTATACAATTTTGAACTATCTATGCCTGTGTTATCTACACCGTCTTCTTCTCCACCCGTAACTCCAAGTTCTATTTCGAGGGTCATGCCAATTTTGCTCATGCGCTCGAGGTACCTTTTACATATTTCGATGTTTTCCTCAAGTGGTTCTTCACTGAGATCGAGCATATGAGAACTAAAGAGAGGTTTTCCGGTTAATTTAAAATTTTCTTCAGATGCTTCAATAAGGCCATCGATCCATGGAAGCAATTTTTTGGCAGCATGATCGGTATGCAAAATAACCCTTACACCATAAAGCTCTGCCATGAGTGCTACATGTTTGGCTCCCGATACGGCTCCTGTAATTGCGGCTTTTTGATTTTCATTGGAAAGACTTTTGCCGGCAAAAAACAATGCACCGCCATTGGAAAATTGTATGATAACAGGCGAATTGACCTCTTTAGCCGCTTCCAAAACTGAATTTACTGTGTTGGTTCCGGTTACATTCACTGCGGGTAAAGCGAATTCATTTTCACGGGCAATTTTAAACAATTCCTGCACCTTTTCTCCGGTTACTACTCCCGGTTCAATATTTTTCATCAAGTTAGCTGCCATTTCTTTAAGTTTTTTTATTTTATGCTTATGATTTGTAATGTAAATTAGAAAGATCAAAATTACAAAAATTAAAAAACAATCTACCCTTTGTTTTTGAAAAAACCATATTTTGTTCCTTATATATCAAATACTTTTCAACCATTACAGGAAACAAAATAAAAATATTGGCATATTAAAAAAATCCTGCTTAATTTAGCAATACAATTATTTTATGTTTAAAACTTATATTTAATTTTTGCAGGGGGTTTATGTTTACCCATATCTATAAATGTAAAATCAAATAAATGCAATCATAAAGGCATTTTATAAAGTTATCTTTTAGTGCTTTTCAAACGAAACAAGTTTCTGATTGTTATCATTTCGTAAACTGATTTATCATTGGGAAACAAAACGCATACGCATTTAACGAATAATACGTTAGCAGAAATTAAAGCCACCAGAAAACAAACATTTTTTCTCCATGGAAAAAGTATTAATTGTAGATGATGACATTAGCTTTTGCACGATGCTAAAATCTTTTCTTAAAAAGAAAGGGTTTCTGGCTGATGATGTTTACTCTCATCAGGATGCACTTAAACTATCGTCCTACAATAGCTACAAGGTGATTCTTACAGATTTTCGATTACCTGACAAAAGCGGGATAGAATTACTGAAGGATATAAGAAAAAGAAATGAGCATGCCGTTGTGATCGTCATGACGGCTTACGCCGACATACGGATGGCAGTGCAGGCCATCAAACTGGGGGCCTTTGAATATGTTACCAAACCCGTAAATCCGGATGAGATCATCATTCATATCAAAAACGGAATTCAGAAATACCGGAAAGAGCAGGAGAAAAATGAAAAAACAGTCATTGACAACAACCCATCCTTCCCTGTGCCCTCAGGAGCCGAAAATCAGTTTGAATATGTTTATTCCGGCAGCAAAGCATCAGAAACGATCCACAAGTATATCGAACTTGTTGGTCCTACCGACATGTCGGTGATCATACAAGGTGAAAGTGGCACAGGAAAAGAATATATTGCCAGAAAAATCCATGAACAAAGTAAAAGGAGCACCTATCCTTTTGTGGCAATAGACTGTGGTTCGTTATCAAAAGAACTGGCTGGAAGTGAATTTTTCGGACACATAAAAGGTTCGTTCACAGGAGCATTGAATGACAAAACCGGCCAGTTTGAAATCGCCAATTCCGGCACCTTATTTCTGGATGAGATAGGTAATCTCTCGTATGAGATACAGGTAAAACTCCTGAGAGCCATACAGGAGCGAAAAATAAGAAAAATTGGAAGCAATAAAGATATAGCGGTAAACGTGAGAATCATAACTGCTACCAATGAAGACCTCATATCTGCCGTAAAACGGGGTCTATTCAGAGAAGATTTGTATCACAGGTTAAATGAATTTTCCATACTTGTTCCGCCACTTCGCGAGCGAATAGAGGACATCAAGACCTTTTCGGATTATTTTTTAAAAAAGGCCAATATTGAACTGGGTCGAAATGTCAGAAATATTCCCGGAAAAGTATGGAACTGTTTTGAAGCTTATTCATGGCCTGGTAACATCAGAGAGATCAAAAATGTGATTCGCAGAGCCGTTCTCCTTTCAGAAAACAATGAAATAAAGATTCAGGATCTTCCACAAGAAATTATTCATGCATGCACCCCGGATAAAAAAAGTTCGGATAATGGAAAACAATTAAGAAGCATTACAGAAAAGACCGAAAAAGATATTATTGTATCCACTTTGCATCAGGCAAAATTCAACAAATCTAAAACTGCTAAGATTCTTAATATCGACAGAAAAACACTTTATAACAAACTAAAGCTTTACGGCATCAAAAAAACATCATGATCACCAAAAAAACAAGAGGTATTGATCTGAGCCAAATAAGTTATCTGAATTTCATCAATATAAAACTGTAGACCAAAAGCATTCAACTCCCCAATTCCACACTTTTTTGTAGACTTTTTCTACACTTTTTTAAACAGATAAAACCGTGTCATTTTGAAGCAAGGGGACAGGAAGTCACATATCACTGTTTTTCAACACTTTTAAAATAAAAGACAGGGCATTGGCAGTTTGGCATACTATTTACTACGTATGAGATAAAATTATAGATTTCCCCCTATCTACATAAATTTCCCTTTTGTTTTCCTCAGCCGACAGTTCCCCGCTGTCGGCTTCCTCTTTTTATAAAGGTATCACATTTTAGAGGTATCACAACTGCTAATCCGGAAAATTTTTCTATTGATTGATCACAAAACAAAAAAGAAATATGAGACTTTATCAATCTTTAAACACAACACACAAGTTTGATCCTCATGATAAGCGGAAGTGCGATAGCAAGTATTGCTTAGGGGATTGACTGAGCATCACATATCCTTAACTGCGATCATCAGTGTTGCCAGCATCGGCCTTTGCAAGAATCTGCATTCTAAAAAACAATAAACACATAAACCAAGCCATGACAATAATATTGACACATATGCGGGTGATTATTGCCCTAATGAAAAAGCTAAGCAACTATTGACAAAGCGCGTAGGGTTGATATTATGGTAGGAATCTGATGCCAACAGTGAATCCAAAGGCGCATAGCGCTGACATTATCGACTTCACATAAAAATCATAAGGACCTCATAATCATAAAACTGTAAATTATAAAGAGATAAAAAATCAGTGAAAAGCACAATTGTTCACTACAGATATACTTTCAGTTTTTTTCTTCCGTTGACTTGATGTATTTTTACAAAAATTTCCCTTATTAGAAATGTAATCAAACCGTCATGAAAACCAATAGACAAAGAACACAACCCGTAAAGGAAAGTAATCGCTATCTTCATCATTTATTTTTACTTTTCCCAATCATGGTTATCTTTTTTTCAGGTTGCAACCAAAAAGAACTGGAGCGGATTGAGAATGAGAAAGCAGAACTTGAACAGCAAATCCAAACCAACCAGGAAAATGTAGAAGATTATCTTGATGATTTGAATGAGATTGAAAATAACCTGAGAATCATTAAGGAAAAAGAGAATATAATATCAGAAGACGCCGCAAGTTCTATTGAAAGAGAAAGCAAAGCAAAAGACAGAATCAATGAAGACATACAACTGATCGGAGAATTGATGGAAAAAAACCGCAATCTGATTGAAAATCTGAATAGCAAGATCAGAAATTCAGACTCAAGGATTAAAGGTTTCGAGCAAATGGTAGAAAGATTAAACCAAACCATTGAAGAAAAAGAAATCGAGATAAACATGTTGCGCGGCCAATTGGCCAAAATGAACATTCAGGTAGATTTCCTTACAGCACGTCTTGACACCCTTCAACAAGAAGCACAACAAAGAAAACAGATGCTCGAAGAGCAGCAGATGCAAATGAACACAGCCTATTTTGCGATCGGATCAAAAAAAGAACTTTTGGAAAACAAAGTAATCGAACGTGAAGGGGGATTTTTAGGTATCGGGCGCACCAACAAACTAAAGAGCGATGCCAATACCGATTTTTTCACAAGATTGAACATTACCCAGGACAAGGAGATCACAATCATAGGGGAAAAACCAGAAATTATTACAGTACATCCCCCGGAATCCTACGAACTGAAACAAGATGAAGAGGAAGATACCAGTTATCTTGTCATCAACGATCCTGAAAGGTTCTGGGAAACAACCAAATACCTGGTAATCCAGATCAAATAAACCAAACTTTGATAAACGAATAAGGTATTCACCTTTTTATAGAATACAAACTCAAGGAATGTCCCCAAAAATGCCTGCCGGCTATCATTCTGAAAATAGCAGAAAGGCATTTTTGTTTTACACAGACACCTCTTAAAAACCATTCAATTGCATGGTAACGGTGGGAATAAGAAGCAGGAATCCGATAATGATCAGCGTAACAATGAGTGGCCAAACAAATTTCACCCATTTCTGATAGGGAATTTTAGCAATCCCCAACACAGCGATCAAAATACCCGATGTAGGGGTGATCATATTGGTAAAACCATCACCAAACTGGAATGCCATTACTGTTGCCTGCCTTGAAATACCAATAAGATCGCTGAATGGAGCCATGATGGGCATTGTGATGGCCGCCTTGGCAGAACCGGATGGGATAACAATATTGATCACCGTCTGAATCATATACATTACACTTACCGAGGCCACATCACCGAAATTGCCCATTGCTTTAGATAAGCCATACAAGATGGAATCTATGATTCCCCCATCTTCCAGTACCACAATAATACCTCCTGCCAAACCCACAATAATAGCTGCCGACATAATATCTTTCACACCGTCAAGAAATAAAACTGCGATCTGATCAGCACTTTTGTTGATAGAAACTCCACTGGCAATACCTAGTGCAAGAAACAGTGTGGCAATTTCCATTACATACCAGTCGTATCCCATCACACCAATAATCAGAAATATGATGGTATAAGCAAGCAACAACAGAATAAAAAAGTGGACTGATTTTTTTAAACTAAAAATTCCTGAGATGGCGAATAAACCTGTAAACAAAGGAATGATCCAAAAGGAAAAGGAAGAATTGCCAATGGTCAGGGTAGTGTTGGGATACAAAAAAGAGAAGATCAGCAAAACGAGTAAAACAAAACCATACACAAACCAGGCAATCTTTGGGGTGTAATAGATGATCTTTTCGCCTTCGTCCTGTTCTTTCCTTTTGCGCCAGTATTCATCTTCTTTGTACATGATAGAAGATTTTGGGTTTCGTCTGATCTTTGATGCATAACGGAGTACAAAAAATATCCCGACTGCATTGATGATCAGCCAGGAAAACATTCGATATTCGATTCCTGAAAAAAGGGGAATATCTGCCAAACCCTGTGCAATTCCAATGGTAAAAGGATTGAGTATAGCGCCTGCAAAACCCAGATGTGCGCCAATGTAAACCAGTGAAACTCCTGTAAGAGAATCATAACCCATAGAGATGGCCAGCGGAATCAGGATGATAACAAAGGCAATGGTTTCCTCGCTCATGCCAAAAACGGCACCGAAAATACTGAACAGGATCATGATCATGACAAAAATGATATTATCCACGCCCAATCGTTGCATGACAGCAGTATGCTCTATTTTTTTGGTGAAATTTAAAAAAGAAAAGATACCCACATCGATGGCTTTGCTTTGATTCATGATCCAGAAAGCGCCACCAATCATCAAAATAAAAATAATGATGTTGCTTTGCTTCACAAAACCTTTGAATAATGCAGAAAAAACCTGCCAGGTCTGCACACTGGCATCAAATTCAGATTTATAGGGTTCTGGCAGGTCTTCTTCATAATAAAACTGAACCCCGGTTTTCTCTTCTCCATTTTCAGTATAGGTTTTCGGAACGTATTTGCCGGGAGGAATAAACCATGTTAAAACAGCTGCAAAAACAATAATGGCAAAAACAATCACGTAGGTATGCGGGACTTTTTTCAGCATATTTTTAATCTGTATTGATGGTCAAACAAAAATCAATTAGCAATTCAAATCTTAACGGTGAACAGGAAACAGATCGCCTGGCAAATATACATCAAGCCGAAGGTTTTCTCCCCCCAGTTTACCATTTTTTTCTTTCACAGAGGCATGAGGATTGGAAAACACCAGAACTTGTGATTCCCCTACAACTTCTGCTTCATTATTTTTAATCCAGATGGCGGTAGATTCATCAATGCCAATTCCGGTAAGATCAGGATACTGCAAAATTGCAGTTAACAATCTGTTGTGCCTGCTTCTCCATACAAAGTGCTGATCAATCACTACGTGTTCCAAAAGGCCAAGTCCTTCAGCAATTTCAATATTTTCTGCCTCCAGGGTACGAAAAGTGCTTCTGTAATCTTCATATTTGAGTTCATCGCCGGTGATCATCATTTTACTCATCACAGCGGCGCCGGCACTGGTACCAGCAATCATGCAACCAAGTTTGTAGGCTTCATGGATAGCATCAGCAATTTGTGTTCCCTCTACAATATCCATAAATCTTCTCTGATCACCGCCACTGATATAAATCAATGATGCATTTTTAAGGGAATCGATTCTTTGGGGGGAGGGGTTATCATCTTTTTTAAAATTAAATCCAACAACTGCTGCTGAATCGACACCATTTTTCCAGAATTGTTCTGAAGACCAAATAACAGCGGAATCAGACAGCTCGCTCGACATGGGCAGAATGACCACATATCCTTGTTGATCAACTCCGGAGCCTGTGATCATTTTCTGAACCATGCTATCGGGCCGGCTTCCTCCTCCAATGATAAAAAGGCTCCCTTTGGGTGGATTCTCATCTCCGGGAATAGAATCACCATTCTGGAACTGACATGAAGAGAATAAAAATATGACAACAAAAAGAAGGAGAAATGATTGAGTTCTGTTCATTTTTCAAATTTAAAGGATCCATAAAAAAACCGCAAATAGGAATATCTGCGGTTTTAAAAGAAAAGAAATATTATTTACCAGACTGGAAAAGGTGAATGTTGGTCAGTGCAATCCGGTCATTGTCAGTTGAATCATGATGACGGAAGGCGATATAGATCTGCTCACCTGCAAAATCGCTCATATCAATATTTCGGGTAATCCAAACCCAGTTTTCCATTTCGCTGGTAAGTCTTTCCGAGAAAACTTCCTGAAAATCATCCGGTTCTGTACCTGAAACAGACACCAATACACTGTAGTTTTCCGCTCTGTATTGTGGAGTATTGGCTGTTGGTGTAATATCCCATTCCAGTTTCATGGAAGAAGTAACTTCGGTAAGATCAATCTGGGGTGTAACAATCCAGTTATCCGGAGTAAGCGCTCCCAGATCGGCTTCCCATGAACGAGACAAAATGTAGAATTCACCTTCAAAGGCATCCCAGTACCATTCCTGGTCGTCACCATCTTCGTCGAGCAACAACCATCCTTCAGGAGGGAAGTTGTTTTCCAGGTCGGGATTATCAAATTTTTCCTCAAACAAGGTGGGAACCAGAGATATTCTGCTCTCAGCGGAAAGGTTGTTGTAGTGTAAACCTTGTTGATCTTCACCGGGAATGGCTTCGAGCGTTACATCATACACGCCGGCTTCAGTGTAAACATAAACCGGGTTTTCTTCTGTTGAAGTATCCCCATTGCCAAAATCCCAAAGATAGCCCTGGGCATTGATGGTTTGATTTTGAAAAGTAACCTGATAGTTTAGTTCATCTGTTTGATCATTGTTTACGAAAACCACTTCAAATTCAAAAGCAGCCTGAGTGCTGGCTTCGGGCACTTTCATTTCTTCTTCCTCGCAGGATGTTGCCATCAAAGCTACAAAAAGCAAAAAGATTGCTTTCAATCCATATTTTCTGTGCAGAAAATATATCCTTTTAAAAAGATTATCCATATCTTTTGATTTCATAATGCAAAATTTTAAAATACAAAAATTTAATATCCCGGATTCTGGTCATTGTTGCCGATAGCATCGTTGGCCAAAATTTCACTCAAAGGAATGGGAAAGAGTGTTTGATTTTCATGATCAACTCCTTCGAGTAACTCAATGGCTCGGTTTGTTCTGATCAGGTCGAACCACCTATGCCCTTCAAAAGCAAATTCGAGCCTTCGCTGTTGTTCAATTTCCAGGGTCAGGTCATCATAATTGGTTAATGTAAACGGCAACAAGTTTGCCCTTTCTCTTATAGCATTGATATCCGCCAGAATAATAAGAGGATCCGCCTCCAAAAATGTATTGGCCTCTGCCCGAATCAGATACATTTCTGCCAAACGAAAAACATAAACATTATCTGTATTTGTTTGCAAGTCGCTGTATCTGTTTACATAAGGTTCTTCACCATTATATTCAAACGAAACGCCAAATCGTTCATCTTCTTCGTCATAATTTTCAATGATAGATTCCGTTGGGGAAAATTCATATCTACCACTTAGGTCTGTAGGAAAAAAGTATTGTGCCATCAAACTACGATCCTGTTCATTGAATTCAATTTCAAAGATGGATTCGCTATTTTGGCTGCCATTGAACAGCACCTGAAAATCTGGTTCCAACCCCAATCCAAAATCATCGATTACAGAGGTAGCAGATTCCACGGCATTTGTAAGGTCACTTTCATCACCTGTAATACTGTAATAATATAAATGCACACGTGCCTTTAATGCGAGCAGGGCAGCCATGGATGCTCTTCCCACAATGATCTCAGAGGAAATAACCTTTTCAGATTCTTCAATATCATCCCAAATGGCTTCATAAACAACATCTACCGAATTGCGTGGTGCGTTTAAAGATGCCTCATCGTTGGTAATAGGAGAGGTTCTTATGGGTATCCCTCCAAATAATTTCACCAGATCGAAATGTGCCAAGGCTCTTAAAAAATATAATTCACCTCTGATCTCATTTTTTTCGTTCTCCTCTATGGCGTTCTCGTCGAGTGCTTCGAGGTTAGATAACAAATTATTGATCCGGTTGAGTGCGGTATAGATATCACTCCAGATGCCTTCAACATAAATATTATCCGAGATGATAGCGTTATTATCCATTTGGTTATAAGCCGCACTGGTGCCTGACCAGTTCAGGTTGTCGGCACTAAGATCACCAACAGCAATATAATCCATACCATAATAACCATCAGACTGTAAAGCATCATAGCATCCATTCAATGCCCTGATGGCATCACTTTCACTGGTAATTGCATCTTCTGCGGGTATACTATGCTGTGGTTCAACTTCCAGAACATCGCAGGAAGCAAACCAAAATAAAAAAATGACAAGTAGAAATCGTATATTTTTCATAACAAATGGTTTTTAAAGTCCTAAATTGATTCCAATAGACACAGAGCGAGCCTGCGGATAAGTAAAGAAATCAGTTCCCTGAATAATGTTGGATGGACCAGCATAATTTACTTCTGGATCCATGCCACTATAATTGGTGAAAGTGAGCAGATTCTGACCGGTTACAAACAAACGAGCTGACTGCATTCCGGTTCGAGCAAGCAGATCATTATCAAAGTTATAGGAAAGAGATATATTTTTTACCCTCAAAAAAGACCCATCCTCTATAAATCTTGATGAAATTCTGTTATTATTATTAGGATCGCGCCCCGTAGCTCTGGGTATATCGGTAATAT
>CAZPVB010000111.1:0-12717 GCA_964589855.1 uncultured Bacteroidales bacterium | reverse complement strand
CTGAGATTCAAACTACAGAATTTGAGGTTACCAATGGTGTGGAAGATTTCTTTGCCAGTGTACAGATCATTCACAACTCCCCTGATGCTGCTGTGCAATCAGTAGATATTTATGCAGGAGATGAGTTGTTGCTTCCTGACGTTGATTTCCGCACGGCTACTGCTTTCCTCGAATTGCCTGCTGAGGTTGAACTACCTTTGTATATTGCACCCGCCGGTGAAGGTTTAGATAATGCCGTAGGTCCTGTAAATGTAACATTCGACAGAGATGAAACCTATGTAGTTGTTGCAAGCGGTATAGTAAGCGAGGAAGGTTATGATCCTGCCGAGCCTTTTGCACTTCATGTGTATCAGCCTGCAAGACAAGAAGCCAATGCAGAGACCAATACCGATCTCCTGGTTTTCCATGGTGCTACCGATGCCCCCGAAGTAAGTGTTTGGGCACAGGGTGTAACCAATCAGTTGTTTGCGTTTGAATATGGCGATTTTGCCGGTTATCTTGAATTACCAACCAATGATTACGTTTTGGAGGTTCGTGATGCAGCGGGTGAAAACACACTCCTTACTTATGATGCACCTCTCGAAACCCTTGAACTGGATGGTGCTGCCATTACAGTGGTTGCCTCCGGTTTCCTTGCCCCGGAAAATAACAGCGATGGACCTGGATTTGGTTTGTGGGTAGCTACTGCCGATGGCGGTGATCTTCTTGAACTACCTGTGCTCACTTCTGTTCAGGATCTTACTTTTGATGATGGACAGATAAGCGTATTCCCCAATCCTTCCAACAGTGTTGTGAACTTCCACAGCAACGACAATATGGAGGAACTTCGTATGCTCGATCTGAGCGGACGGGTCGTTTACAGCAGTAACGTTGAATCTGACCAGCATCAGGTGAATGTGCGCAGTTTTGAAAGTGGAATTTATTTTGTACAGATTGTTACCAGTGAAGGTATCTTTACCGGTAAATTGCAGGTTCAGAAATAAAGATCACTTCATTTCAATAAAATTACCACAAAAGGGAAGGTCTTCGGATCTTCCCTTTTTTGTTTTCAACGCATCCTGCAAAAACGCTATCGAAAGGTTGCTCTACAATGGCTCTCATAGCATTTTCAAACGCCAACCCCAACCGCAATCCGCCCAACATCAACCCCGGAACCCAAAACCCCCACTGTCAAAACCACTCTATTGCGTGATATAGTGTTAAATATTGCCAAAAAATGATTTTTTACTAACTCCTCCTTTCAATCCCGGGTTTGTAATATTGTGATATCTTAGGGGAAAATGCCCACCAACTGCCTCAAATTTCATCCATAAAAAACACATAGGTAATATTACCCGATTCATTACCCTTGCTTTGTACTTGCTAAATCTGGTGATCTTACGATACAATATCTGATCTTTTAGAAATAAATTTGTCTTATTCAAAATGTTATTAATTCTTTATGATTCATATGAATGCAGATTTTATCAAGAAAGAAAATTGACGGAATTTAGTAGACTATGGTTCAATAGATGTTTTTTTTAGCATGAAAAATTTACTGAGAAAGATAGTTCTTCCGATATAAGAATTCCGGATCAATGAACATCAAAGCATTTGCATGTTTTTGTAGGTGCAATTTAAAGCAGGCGATTATGAATACTACAATCACTACATATGGCAAGAAAAGCCTCCTGAAATGGTTCATTGCCATTATGGTGATTTATTTTTTACCCTGCCATTCTGTCTTTCCGCAAACGCCTCAGTTTTCGCAATTCTATGCTGCACCCCTGTACCTCGGACCCTCTTTTGCCGGTTCCACCGATGGCAGTCGTATCGTTTTAAACTACCGTAACCAATGGCCTGAGATACCTGGCGCTTTCGTAACCTATGCTTTTTCTTTCGATCATTATTTTCATAACTACAACAGCGGACTGGGTGTACTCCTTTTTCGTGATCAGGCAGGAAGCGGAAGACTTGCCAATACCAGTGGCGGACTTTTGTATTCTTACAATTTCAAACTAAACCAAAAATGGAGTGTTCGTCCCGGAATCAATTTCATGTACCAGGAACGTACGATTGATTTCAGCAAACTTGTTTTTGGCGACCAGCTGGAGTTGGACGGTACCATCAATCCCTCAGGGAATACCATGGAACCGATGGAAAGGAGAGGGTATTTTGATGCATCCTCTTCAGTTCTGTTTTACAGCCGAACTGGCTGGATCGGACTGGCAGCAGACCATATGATGATGCCCAATCAATCTCTGGCATCGGAAGAAGAGAACAGAATCAGACCGAAATTTTCGATTTTTGGAGGATACCGCCTGAATTACGGAAGTCGTTTATCTCAAAAAACTCCGGAGAGTATTTCCATTACCGGTCTTTATAAAAATCAGGGCACATTCAATCAGCTGGATGTGGGAGCATACTGGTCGAAAGATCCGGTCTCTTTTGGTCTTTTATACCGTGGAATACCTTTATTTAATAACCATGCAGGTGGAATTTTTAATAACGATGCATTGGTGTTGATGGGGGGATTGAGACGGGAAAACCTCAGAATTGGGTATAGTTATGATTTTACCATTAGCAGGTTGATTAATAATACTGGCGGTGCACATGAGATTTCTGTGATCTATCAGTTTAACCAGGGACCACCTTCCAAAAAGCAAAAAGCCATCCCATGCCCCGATGGTCAAATGTTTTGGTGAATCCCTAAGGCTCATGATCAGAAAATATTTTCCAATAACTAAAAACCTCTTTGCATATGCCATTTTTCAGAATCATACATGTTTTTTTTATCAGTATCTTTCTGCTATCTTCATCCATAGCTCAAGAGATTTTTATCAGTGAAGATTTCGAATCCGGATTGATGCCAACAGGCTGGACACAGGAAAAAATAAGCGGAAACCTGCTGTGGAATATCAGAACAGGTGCCGGAACAGATGCCGTTGGAAACCAGCTTACTCCGGATACAGCGGCGGTGGGTACTTACAACATGGTTTTTCAAAAACAGGGAAATGAGCAGGAGGTCACGAGGATCATCACCCCTGCCATCGATCTGGATCTGGCCATCATTCCTGAACTTACTTTCTGGTATGCGCTGGAACCTTTTCAGGGAACTGATTACCTTAAAATTTATGTAAAACAAGGAGAAGAAGGCCAATGGCAACAATTGGCTTCCTACGAAACACCCACCTACGAGTGGCAGCAAAGTTCTGTAATTATTCCTGCCGGTTCACCACAAACATACATTGCTTTTGAGGGTACCAACAACTGGGGCATGGGAGCATGTGTAGATGAAATAAAACTGGAAGAAACAGTTGTACAGGAATTGTATCTCGATAGTGTCTCTACCATACAAGCCAGTAGCGACAGGATTGCCGCCGGTACGCAGAACAATCCCATTCTGAGAACACAACTGAGGATAAAAGGCAATACAGGTGAATTTATTTTTGATGAATACACTGCCAACTCTCTGAATACAGACGATAGCGATATCGAAAACCAGGGGGTGAAACTGTATTATACGTCCAATAGCATTTTCAATACTTCTCATTTGGTAGCACAAGGAAACTTTGTCAATGGTTCTGTGCAATTTACTGACCTTGATTTGAACTTACCTGCCGGATATGCGTATCTTTGGCTGGTATATGATGTGAAAGAAGACGCAGGAAACCTGAATGTTGCTGATGCATCAATACCCGCCGGTGCTTTTGGTTTATCATCTGGTGTTCAGTATCCCTCCATTGATCATGATCCACCCGGCAACAGAAAGATTTACCGTACCTTACTTTTTGATGATTTTGACACCGACAAAGGGTGGGTTTTAACCGGGGAGTTTGAAAGAGCTGCCCCTTCCGGTTTGGGAGGCAGTACCTCAGGAGGGAACGGACCAGCGGGAGCATCTCATCCATACAGGGGTACAAAAATTCTGGGAACCGATGTTACCGGAATGGGAGAATACCCCGGAAATTATGAAAATAACCTTACCGAAAGAGAATATCAGGCAATTTCTCCTTCCATGGATTGCTCCTACTTTACGGAAGTGAATCTATCGTTCTATCAATGGCTGAATGTTTACTTTTCAGGAACACTTGATAAGGCAACCATTGATGTAAGTACCAACGATGGACAAACCTGGCAGGAGGTATGGCGAAATGATGGTGCCAACCTTTTTGCTATCCAATGGACAGAACAGGAGATATCCCTTTCTGAATTTGCTGCCAGAAAAGATAGTGTGAAAATACGCTTTACGCTCGGACCCACCATGGGCAGTCAAAACTACAGTGGATGGAATATTGATAATCTGATGATCTCAGGAAACTATCTTACCAAAGATATGGCTGTTTCCGAATGGTTGTTTCCTTTGGGTGGTTGCGGCATGACCAGTGAAGAAGAAGTAGGGGTGCGGGTGAAAAACCTGGCAGCAGAACCTACGCCTCCCAATACTGTGATCAAATACTCATTGGATGGAGGAATTTCCTGGTATGAGGATGTGATCACCCAGTCTATTGCTGTAGATGACAGTATCGTTCATGTATTTTCGCAAAAAGCAGATTTCTCAGAACCTGGTCGCTATAACAATGTGATCGCTAAGGTTGTTCTGCCGGGTGATCAGGATCCTGAAAACGATGCTGTTTTTACATCTGTTTTTTCTGTGCCCGTTGTGGAAAGACCTTATCATGCTGATTTTGCTCAAGATGATGGTTTGTGGGATGCAGATGGCATCAACTCCTCCTGGGTGTGGGGAAACCCCTCCGGAAGTGTTATCGATACTGCCTTTGCAGGAGAATATACCTGGATAACCAATCACAATGGTCCCTATCATGTCAGTGAATATTCCTGGGTAACAAGCCCTTGTTTCGATTTTTCAGGTACAGATTATTCTGTCCTTGATTTTCATCTGCAATATGATACCCCTGAAGAAGCAGATGGCGTTGCCATTCAATACTCATTAAATGAGGGTGCTTCCTGGCAAATGCTCGAAACTTATAATGACACATTGGTCTGGAACTGGTATTCTCATGATAATATTGCCTCTTTGAACTCCGCTTTTGGCAATGGCTTGGGATGGAGCGGCCAAAATGATGATTGGGAAAGATTTTGGTTGGTACTGCCCCCGGAATTATCCGATTATGATGGGGTGAAATTCAGATTTGTTTTTGCCGGAAACGATGAATCAGAGAACTATGAAGGTGCTGCATTTGATGATTTCAAAATCTACCGTGCCCCTGCTGATGTAGGTGTTTCTGCATTGATTGATCCTGTGGATGATTGCATCCTTTCAGAAGAACAAACCATTACTGTTGAGATACAAAATTTTGGTATTAATAAAATACTTGCCGGTACTTCTGTTCCGGTGGCTTTGCAGGTTGATACCCTGGAAATGGTCATCGAAAATTTTATTCCCGGTAATGATATACTGCCCGGAGAATCTGCCCAGTTTACTTTTTCGCACACCTTTAATCTCTCTTCGCCTGGCACTTATCAGGTACTTGCCTTCACCATGCTCGAAGAAGATACCAATTTCTATGCTGATCCTGCACAAGGCACAAACGACAGTTTATCTGTAAATATTGAAGTTTTTGGTTTTCCTGAACCTGATCTTGGTGACGATATCTATACGCTTCAACCCGATACCCTGATCCTGGATGCAGGAAATGGATTTGAAGAATATCTGTGGCAGGATGAAAGCACGGAACAAACTTTTGAAGTGCAGGATTCTTACACTGCAGTCTATTCTGCTACGGTAACGGATCAAAATCAATGTTCCGCAACCGATTCTGTAATGGTTTTCACTCATGATCTGGTTGTAGAGGGCTTACTGTCACCTCAAAGCGATTGTGAATTACCTGAAACTTCCTTCGTGGAATTTATCCTGAAAAATCGGGGCGAGGGAACAATGGAAGCTGGCGTGGAAATTCCTGTATTTTTGTATTTTGAAGGGGAATTTGTAGATGCTGAAACCATTGTATTGGAATCCGATATGGCCAGTCAGGATTCTGTCATTTATCAGTTCGACTCTGTTATTAACCTTTCTGATCCTGAAGATGGATTTGATGTTTTTATTGAACATGGACATCTTGACGGGAATACTTCCAACAATTCACACTTGTTTGAGATAACAGAATACGGATTCCCATCCATCAGTTTGGGAGATACAATCTATTCCACGCAACCCGACACCCTTGTGCTTTCCCCCGGAGATGATTTTGATGCCTGGTTATGGCAGGATGGCTCCTCAGAATCATCCTTTGAGGTAAGCTCATCTTTTAATCAAATGTATAGTGTTATGGTTACCGACGAACATGGTTGCCCTGCATCAGATTCGGTTCAGGTCATCACCTACGACCTAAGTATTTCTGAATTCATCGGACCTGCAAGCTCATGTGAGTTTATTGAAAATGAGATGGTCAAAATCAAACTTACCAATGAAGGATTGGATACCATACCGGAGAATACCACGGTAAGGTTCTCGTTTGGTTTGGATGAAAATACGATGGAAACAGATACGGTTGTTTTGCAAAACACTATCCCACCAGCAAAATCGTATGTTCATACTTTTGAAACCCGGTTGGATCTTACCACTGGCAGCGAATTCGAAATTTGGGCAACACATGATTTCACCGATGGTGTTCTCTCCAATGATTCACTGATTGTGTTGCTGGAGGAGTTTGGATATCCTGAGGTCTCACTCGGCGATGATATTTATACCACTGAACCCGATACATTGTTACTTGATGCCGGCCCCGGATTTGAAACCTATTTCTGGCAGGATAGTTCTGAAGGGCAATTTTACACTGTTGATTCTGAACAAACACAGGAGTATATTATACTTGTTACAGATGAAAACAATTGTGAGGCGGAGGATGCAGTTACCGTTTATACGCATGATATTGAGATTTCAGAGATCGTCTCGCCTTTTACCTCCTGCGAACTTTCTCCGGAAGAACTGATAACCTTCGAAATCACCAATACAGGTCTGGATAGTTTCTCCCATATGGACTCCATCCCGGTTGAACTGCAACTCAACGGTATGTTGGTTGTAACGGATACTTTGTTTTTTGAAGAAGATATGGAACCGGGAGAGGGGGTCATTCATACTTTCGATGTCCCTCTCGATTTGCAGCAATTGGGTATCTATCATATAATGGTGCGCCACAGAGCCAAAGATGGTGTTACTCACAACGATCAATTACTTTCCAATATTGAGGTTTTGGGATATCCCGTGCTCGATCTGCCACATTTTGTTTCTACCACTGAGCCTGATACCGTTATCTTAGATGCTGGTGAGGGCTTTGATGATTATCTGTGGTCTGACGGATCGGATGAACAGTTGCTGGAGGTGGAAGATTATGGAATATACACCGTAACCGTTTACAACGAGGCAGGCTGTGAGACCCAGGGTAGTATTCATGTGGTTGAGGAGTTGACGGATATGGCAGTTACCCGGCTGATCAGTCCTGACACAATTTGCGCCGAGACAAAAGAAGTAGCGGTGAAAATGGAAATCAGCAATGTGGGCAATATGACCATAGCAGAGCAATCGCAAATACTGCTTACTTACCAGTATAACGAACAGGAAACCATTTCACAGGTTTTCACCCTTGAGCAATCTTTTCTGCCCGGATCAACTTTAACATGTGAATTTGACACCGTGATACCAAACATTGGCGGTCAGAGCTGGGAGATGAAAGCATGGATGGAGAATGCAGATGATGAATATGCTGATAATGATTCACTTTTTGTTGGCAGACCCGTGCATCAACTGCCCCGGCCCTTGTTGCAGGATGATATTTTTACCCTGCAACCAGATACTGTGGTGCTTGATGCCGGAGAAGGCTATTCCTATTACCTGTGGCAAAATGGCTCTCAAAACCGCTATTTTCCTGTTTCATCCCCTCATACGTCTAAATACAACGTAACGGTGGTAGATGATAATTTGTGTATAGGCAAAGGAAATATCTGGGTGAATACCTTCGATCTGGATATGGAAAGTTGGAGTCTGCCTGTTTCTGTTTGTGGAAACACTCATTATCAGGATTTTATTGAAGTGAAAATGGTCAACAGAGGTGTGGATGCTTTCGATCAGGGAACCTCTGTTCCGGTGGAGGTATTTCGTGATAATGAACTTTTCAGAAATGCAGAATTTACCCTTCAGGAGACTTTACTTCCAGGCGATACTGTCAGTTTTAATCTTTCCATGCCGGTTTCTGCAGATCAACCTGGCAGCTATGACTATGCCATAAAAAATGGATTGAAGGATGCAGATGCTATGAATGATTCTTTAATCTCAACCATTCATTTTTATGACCAACCTACCATGGATCTTGGTGAAGACATTCTTACCTCCATGCCCGATACCATTTCCTTGCATGCCGGTGAAGGTTTTCAATCGTACTTGTGGCACGACGGGCATACAGATAGTTCCTACCCTGTTACTGGTTTTGGATTACATTGGGTATTGGCTACCGATCAAAATGGTTGCCAGGCATCTGACTCTGTATGGGTGGAGATGAATACCTCTGTTGATAAGTTTTCAGACGATAGCAACCTGCGTCTATACCCAAACCCGGTAAAAACAACACTCAATCTTTTTATCGATAAACCTGATCAAAGAAAAGTTATATTTCGCATTACTGACAGTCAGGGCAGATTGTTTCAATCCTTAGAATTTGAAAATATAACGGATCAATTCACTTTTGATGTATCTGATCTTTATCCCGGACTATATTTCCTGCAAATACAGCAGACGGGGTCGCAAAAAGTGATTAAGTTTATAAAAAACTAGTCTTTTGCCGCTCAAAAACCGATTCGAATTTTACAACCGGTGAAAAAAAATATGTTAAGCAATATTAGGTCATACAACAATCTGAATCTCTTTCCCGGATTATCTTCCGGGGGAGGACTTTTATCTTTCCCGTTCAGAGAGAGGGTTTGTGACAATGGTCTTTGCTTGTTTAAAAGAAAATGGATCATGATCCAATTGTTTTTTGGCATGACCTTTCTTTTTCTCCCTTCTTTTGCTGCTGCTTCGGGTAATTGCAGTGATCCCATTGTCATTGATCTCTCGCACGATCCTGATGCCACCTGGAGTGTTCCCTCGCCCGTTACCCCTGATGGAGCCTGTTGCGATATGCCCAATAACTTTAATTGCTTCGAACTTTTAATAGATCTTCATGAAGATGCCACATCTTTTAGCATTGATTTTACCACTGCCACGGGGCAATTGCAATATATGATCAATTGTAATAATATTACACCCGTTCCCTCTCCGCCTGATCCGCAAGTTATTCATTTTTGTCGCGACAATCCGGTCAATCCTGTCTCCGTAACTTTTTGCCGACCGGGCAGTGCTTCCTATGAGTTTACCGTTTCCTCCTTCCAGTCCGGAATTGATGATGTATCCATTGATCCTGTAGATCCGGTTTGTTTAGACGATCCTGCTTTTGAAATTACAGGAGGTACACCGGCAGGTGGTGAGTACTTTATCAACAACAGTACCTCTCCCTCCACCCATTTTGATCCTGCTGTTTATGGTGGCGGTATTCATACAGTACAATATGTCTATGAAAATGGATGCACTTCTACGGTGGAAACAAATGTTACAGTCTATCCTTTACCTGACTTGCAGTGCCATGATGCAGAAATTTGCCAGGGATCAGATGCAGTGATACTCGCAGACCTTTTTCCTGAATTGCCCTCTCCGGCAACTTTCCTGTACAATGGAAGTCCGGTAACCACTTTTACACCCAATACACCGGGAGATTTCGAATTCGAATATGTTTATAATTCTTATGGTTTGCATTGCCCTTCCACCTGCACATTTACAATTACGGTGAATGCAACCCCTGCCATTTCATGGGATGTTTCTCCTGAGTTATGCGACAATAGTGGGTTGGTACCCCTAACAGTTGCCTCCCCTTCCGGCGGCGTTTATTCAGGTGATTTTGTGGAAAACGGCAATGCTTTTAATACCGATGATGCCGGCCCGGGAAACTATACCATTACCTACACATATACCGATCAAAATGGTTGTATGGCCTCTTCATCCCACACACTGGTTTTGCATTCCGCACCCCAGGCAGAAGCGGGTGATCCCCTATGGGCGGAAATGTGTGGCACAGTAGATGTTTCAGGTACCGCCACGGGAGGAAACGGAGATTATGATTACCTCTGGACCCCTTCATCCATGGTTGAAGACCCGGAAGTGGAAAACACGACAACGGTACCCCTGGGTGGCACAACCCATTTCTTTTTAACCGTAACAGACCAGAACGGATGTAGCAGCACCGATGATCTTATCGTTGTGGTGGAAGGAGATTCTCCCACTCAACTGGAACCCTTTGAGGAGATGTGTCTGAATGAACCTTTTGTGGAGCTTACCGGTGGCACCCCGGCGGGAGGGAGTTATTACATTAACGACCAAACTTCCTCTTCAGGTTTTTTTATCCCTGCCGATCATGGCACAGGACTGCACACAATCACCTACGTTTACACCAACTTAAACGGATGCACCAGCGCTGCCACTCAAACCCTGCTGGTAAACCCGCTCCCGCAGATAACCTGGGAAGGGATGGAGTTTTGCAACTATCCGGGTAAAGAACCCCTGCAGGGGGCAATGCCCGAAGGCGGTATTTATGGGGGTAATCATGTTGTAAATAATGAATTTAATATTGAAACCGCTGGCCCCGGAAACTTTCTGGTCAATTACACCTATACCGATGATAAAGGTTGCAATGCATCGGCGGTTGCCAATATTACCGTGCACGATTTACCAGAGGCAGATGCAGGTGCTGACCAACAGAATGTACCCGCCGGTGAAGCTACAACCCTGGAAGCGCTGGATGCGGGTACGGGAGAATATAATTATCAGTGGGAACCTGCTATGTTGCTTAATGATGCAATAGGACAACAGGTAGTGACACGACCCCTGATGTTTGCCCAGAGTTTTGATCTCACCGTTACCGATCAGCAAACTGGCTGTGAAGCATCCGACCAGATGATTGTAAGCATTACAGGAGGTGAAGTGGAGATTTCAGATATTTTGTATGCCCCAACCATTTGTGAAGGAGATACATCTTTTATAGAGGTAATTCCCAGCGGTGGAACACCTCCTTATGAATATTTCTGGTACAAAGATATTGCCCCCTGGGATGATGCTTCGGTAGTTCATTTTAATACCGATACAGGTGACCCGCTTGTGGATGTTAGCCCTGCTGCCGGTACGCACGATTATTATCTTGTCCTTGCCGATTCTAATGGCGAAGAGGCTTACGGTACTGTTCAGATTATTGTATCTGCCTTGCCCGATGTAACGTTGAGTGATTTTGATCCGGTCTGTGCCAATACGCCTGATTTCAGTTTTGATGGTGCGGGTTTACCAGACGGAGGAAACTACCATTTCATCAATTCTTTTGGGCAGCAAATACCGCCACCCTATGATCCGTATCCTTATTTTAATCCTGCAGACTTAGGAGAGGGCAGTTATACATTGGTTTACGAATATACCGATGATAATGGATGTACTGCATCTGCATCTGAAGATTTTGAGATTTTGCCATTTGTTGAAGCAGAGTTTTTTGTCAATAAACCCGATCGTTGCAATTCTAAAGAGGTACGTATCCAAAATAATTCAACAGGTGCCACTTCGTATAGCTGGGATTTTGATGATAATTCCTATACCCCTCCCGATATTGACTCTTTGGAGTTCAGTTATTTGTATCCGCATCATACGCTTGAGCAGAATTATACCATCGAGCTCATAGCAGAACATGCCCTTTGTCCTGATACTGCACAAAGAACGGTAACGGTTATTCCACAGGCAAAAGCCAATCTCAACCATCATATTGTCAATGATCTCTGTGCACCCATGGATGTTCAGTTCATCAACGAATCCACCGGAGAAATCCTCCATTATTTTATTCATTTTGGTGATGGAGAACTGCATTTTGCTGAAGATTTTCAGTTGCCCGTAGAAAAAACCTACAACAATTTTTCTCCTGTCGATTCCGTTTATAATGCCCGCCTGGTTATTGCATCGCAAAATTATTATTGCACCGATGTTGATTCTGTTGAAATATTGGTTTACCCCCAGGTGGAACCCGGGTTTACCTTAGATCCTGCAGAGCATTGTACACCCTACGATGCCATCATTGAAAATACCGCTTTGCATGCCGAAAACTGGTACTGGTCTTTTGGCGATGGGACAGATTATTCGCATTCCGCCGCAGATAACATCACAACATTGGATCACCTGTATGAAAATCCGGGGTCTGATCCTGATACCTTTTTGTTAGAACAAACGGTATGGATAGAGAGAGAATCTGACCAGAAATGTATACGAAGTGCTGATTCAGAAGTCGTTGTTTTTCCTGATGTGATAGCAGAAATATCTACCGATAAAACACCTTTGCCTGGTGATACGATCATTGAAGGATGCGCCCCTTTCACAGTTGATTTTTCTTCTGCCTCATCCAAAAATGCCCATCATTTTTTGTGGGATTTTGCCGATGGTGGCTCTTCCAGTCAGCAGAATCCAACTCATACCTTCGGGAATTCCGGTGCCGATCCGGTGCTTTACAAAGTAGACCTGATTGCACGATCTGACTATAGTTGTGAAGATGTATCTTCCATTTATGTAAGGGTACTTCCGGAAATAAACACCTCTTTCACATTTTCTCCGGAGATAGCATGCAGCCCGCAATGGGTTCAATTCAATAATAACAGCATCACAAACGC
>CAZPVB010000110.1:0-12733 GCA_964589855.1 uncultured Bacteroidales bacterium | reverse complement strand
CAGCAAATGGCGTTTTCTTGCAAGAACTAATTAAACGTTTGACATTCATTATAAAAACGAAAAATTGAGTTCAGGTATAATTTGCAGTATTTAGAATCGTTTATCCCAAAATAGTTTTTTTGAAAAAAAATGGTTGATTTTTTAGAAAAAAAATCTGTTTCTTTGAATAAAACTCCGAAATCAACTACTTTTGAAAAAAACACATTCTTTAATCTTACAACAAAAA
The DNA here is from genome assembly GCA_964589855.1 of uncultured Bacteroidales bacterium. GTDB lineage: Bacteria > Bacteroidota > Bacteroidia > Bacteroidales > UBA7960 > SKVR01. The sequence continues at coordinate 12,507 of CAZPVB010000110.1, read as the reverse complement.
AGTACAATGAGAAAAAATTTGTTCATTCTTTTAATTGCTACCCTGATGATGTATTCATGTAACCAGGGGGCGAAGCAAGCTCCTGCCGACGATAACCCATTTTTTGCGGAATGGGATACACCATTTGGTGTTCCTCCGTTTGATGAAATTGAAGAGGGGCATTTTTTACCTGCATACCAGGAAGGCATCAGGCAGCATACTGCCGAAATTGATGCCATTGTAAACAATCCGGAAGATCCGGATTTTGAAAACACTATTGCTGCCTACGATCAGGCAGGAAGTCTTCTAAGCAAGATCAGCCCTGTATTTGGTGGGTTAAGAAGTGCCGAAACCAATGATAGTTTGCAAAAGATAGCACGCGAGGTAACTCCCATGTTATCGCAGCACTACAATTCCATCAGCCTTAACCCCGATCTTTTTGAAAGAATTCAGGCAGTTTACAATAAGCGCAATGATCTTGGTCTTGACAAAGAACAATTGATCGTAGTGGAAAAAATATACCGCGATTTTGAACGAGGCGGTGCCGCTTTGCCTGAAGAACAACAAAACGAGTTGAAAGAAATCAGCGAACGTATATCGATGATCTCTCTGGAATTAAATGAAAATCAGCTGGCCGAAAACAACGGTTTCAAACTGATCATTGAAGATGAGAGCGACCTTGAAGGACTGCCGGAAAACGTAATAGAAGCTGCTGCCGATCAGGCTGCTGCTGACGATATGGAAGGCAAATGGGTGTTTACGCTCGCCAAACCCAGCTGGACACCTTTCCTGCAATACTCCCCCAAAAGAGAACTCAGGGAAAAATTATACAAAGCATACATAAACAGAGGCGACAATAACAATGAGAATGACAATAAAGAGCTGTTTATTGAATTGATGATGCTTCGTAAGGAAATGTCGCAAATACTGGGGTTTGAAAATTATGCCCGCTATTTTACCGATATCCAGATGGCGGAAAACCCTGAAAATGTGTTCAATTTCCTTTATCAGGTCTGGGAACCTTCCATTGAACTGGCAAAAGAAGAGCGCGAAGAGATGCAAAAGATCATTGAACGCGAAGGAAACAATTTCGAACTTGCATCATGGGACTGGTGGTACTATGCTGAGAAAATAAGAAAAGAAAAATATGATCTTGACGATGCAGAGGTAAAACCTTACTTCTCACTTGAAAATGTAAGGGATGGCATCTTCAATCTTTCAGAGAATCTTTTTGGGTTAACTTTCGTGGAACATAATGACATACCGGTTTATCATGAAGAGGTTCAAACCTATGAAGTTTTTGACAAAGATGGTAGTCACCTGGGCATCTTGATGTACGACCCCCATCCAAGACCCGGGAAAAGAAGTGGTGCATGGTGTGGTACATACCGCAGTGGTTCTTATAAAGATGGTGAAAAGATTTATCCGGTGGTAACCATTGTAACCAACTTTACCCGCCCCTCAGGCGACTCTCCGGCACTGCTCAGCTGGGATGAAACTCGTACATATTTCCATGAGTTTGGCCATGCATTGCACAATCTTTTCGCTGATGGACGATACAGAAGAACCAGCAGAAGTGTGCCACGTGACTTTGTAGAACTACCCTCTCAGATTCTGGAAAACTGGGCAGGCGAACCTGAATTGCTTAAAACCTATGCATTGCATTACCAAACAGGCGAACCTATTCCCGATGAACTGATCGAAAAACTAAAAAACAGCGGTAGGTTTAACCAGGGGTTTATCAATACCGAATACCTGGCTGCCGCCATACTCGATATGAAATGGCATACATCTGATATTTCTGAAAATACCGATGTAAATGCTTTTGAAAATGCTGCCATGGAAGAGATTGGTCTCATAGATGCAATAGTGCCACGCTACAGAACAACCAACTTTGGTCATATTTTTGGTTCGGGATATGCCGCAGGATACTATGTTTACAGATGGGCAGGTGTACTAGATGCTGATGCTTTCTTTGCTTTTAAAGAATCTGGCGATCTTTATAACCAGGAATTGGCTGACAAATTCAGAAAATATATCCTTGCCGGAAATTCATTATATGAAGGAATGGACGCTTATGTGAATTTCAGAGGAAAAGAACCCGGAATTGAACCTTTTCTTATTCAGAATGGTTTGCTTGTAAAATAGTTTTTCAGAGTTTTAAGGTTAATAGATTCTGAACATCTTACCCTCTGCATTGAAACAAATGCAGAGGGTATTTTTTTGCTGACATTTTTTTGAAGAAATCGATCAATCATGGTATTTTATTACTCCTTCATAGATACTTTCAGAAGATAAGGTTCAAAAACCTGAGAAATATAAAGATCATCCCGGTATATCAAAGCAGTAGCGCCTGCACTGATTATTCTTCCATCATCCTCAAACAAAAGTTTTTGATCACCCGATAAGGGATCAATACTGTAAATCCTTGTTGGTGACCTTTTGCTGCTATTCATAACATGCCGGAAAAAACGAAAATAAGAGGGATGAGCCGCCAGGATTAGTCGTCCATTATAAAACGAGAAATTATCACCCCCTTTGATGCGGGTAACCTTTTTCTTTTCAAATTCTTTCTTCAGGTTGAATTGAAGCACCCGGTTGCCAAGCGTTGTTGCTGCATAAAGAAAATCACCCTCTACGTGCAATCCGTTGGCAAACATCAAACCTTTTGCGATTTTTTCGCATGCTCCATCAGGAGAACAAATGAGAATACTCCCCCCTAAGGCATTATCATTGCTCACGAAAAAACGTCCATCTTCTAAAGCAGCAATCCCGTTGAGACTTTTAAAAAGAGGATGCTGGAAAGACTCTTGAAAGATTAGCGAATCACTTCTGACTATGTATTTCAACACCCATTCCTGGTCATTTGGTTCGTGCGAGATAACCCAAAGAAAATGCTCCTGACCTGTCTGCTGAAAAAAAATCCCATGCGGACTAAAAAAGTAATCCTGATCTTCCCCAAACCTTTTCATTTCCCGCACAATGCCGGATTTGATATTCAGCATTTCTATTTTACCGGCACCGTCATTTCGGCGCTTTGCAGAGGATATGATCATGCGATGATGCAAGTAAGAAGTGGTATCCAGAGCAAAATCTTCCGGTCCTTCCCCAACATCTATTTTATTACAGTCCTGTGTATCGCATGAATACTTAGGTTGCTGGCAGGAAAACAAAAACAGTGATAAAAAGATAAGAAAAATGATCGATCCGATGCCAGTTTTAAGCAGTTTCATCTGGATTGCTCTTCTTAACAAAGATGCCGGCGATAAGACCAATGATTACCCCTTGTATCAGATACCCGAAAATGGCTCTCACCATCATCATGGGAGGGTTAAGAAAGCGCAACTGCATATCAATCATAGAATCGAGTTCGCTGTTTGAAATATTTGGGTTGGTCTGTAGCATCAGACTTTCTGTTGCAGTGATAGTCTCCTTGCGCAATTGGTCCATAAGATCGGGGGCAATAAATCCATACAAAATAAAAGCAAACAATCCCGTGATAACTCCCGTGAACAGTCCAAGCAATGTACTGAATCCCACAACATTGCCGTAAGATATATACCCACCTGATTTTTCGTTTCTGAAAGAGATGACAGAGTAAACAACTCCTGCCAAAAATACTGCAAATCCGGTCCAACTGGCCCAGTCGCTTTGAAGATTTCCGAAAAGGTAAAATAATAATGTAATTACGATTAGCACTGCTGAAACAATAACTGCATAGTTTAACGCTGGTTTAAACATTCCGGGTTTTTGGTTTACATCTGCATTTTCCATATCATTTATAGGTTTTAGATTTGTAATAATTGCTATGAAGACAAAATTAATATATTAAACTATAAAATAAAAACGTCTGATTGTTTATTTAAAAAAAACAGGTGTTTTTAATCCCTTAAAATCAAACGTCCAGCGCCCGGTTTAGATAGTCATTCACATCCATCGGTTTAGGAATGTAGGGTTTTGCGAACAACTCTGATGAGATCAGAAAATCGGCGGTGGATCGATTGCATGCAGTGGGAATATTGTACAAAACTGTAATTCGAAGCAGGGCTTTCACATCCACATCATGCGCAAGTTGCTGCATAGGATCCCAGAAAAAAACCATCATATCGATCTGACCATTTACGATCATAGCGCCCATTTGCTGATCGCCACCTAATGGACCCGATTTTAACAGCGTAATGTTATATTTTTCTTCCTGATCTTTTTTGAGAGACTTTTCGAGGGTATCCCGAATTAATTTACCAGTAGTTCCGGTACAAATAATGTTATTCTGCAACAAAGATTTACTGTTCCAGTCGACCCATTCAATCAGTTCTTTTTTTCTGTTGTCGTGGGCAATTAAGGCAATAGTCTTTTTATTGTTAGCATCCATGATGTATTTTATTTAATGAAGATTAAAGTGGATTCTTGCACTGCAAAGGTAGGGTAAGTTTTGTTAAAAAATTATGAATATTTAAATATATATGATAAAAATAGTCATTGGTGCTTCGTAAGTAATTGGTTCATTGTAAGTCAGAAGCTGGTCATATGCATAATGGGCGTCATATGATGGTCATTGGGTAAACAGGCAAAAACATAAGGACTGAAAACCAATTTTTTGTATAAGCAGGCACTTCAATTATAGAAGGATAAACGCAGAATAATCCACCAAACAACTTCATCAAACTGAATAATATTAATTTTGCGTATAAAGAAACCTGAAAAGAATCATTATTTTGGAAAAGATCACAAGTTTGCATAATCCTGGTGTGCTGAAAACGGTAAAACTCACACACAAATCTGCCGAAAGAAAAAAACAAAAATTGTTTGTGGCCGAAGGCATCAGGGAAGTTTCTCTGGCATTGCAGAAAAAGGTAGAGGTGGTTACCATTTATATTTGTCGCGACTTTTTTGCTGAAGACCCCTCCTACCCTATTCATTTGAATGCATTTGATAGTCTGATAACAGAAGTTACCCCACAGGTTTTCGCCAAAATGGCTTACAGAAAAGATACCGGTGGAATTATATTGGTTGCCAAACAGTTTAATACCCAACTTGAAGATGTGAAATTACCAACAGATCCACTAATAGTGGTTTTGGAATCAGTTCAAAAACCCGGCAACCTTGGAGGGGTTTTGCGCACATGCGATGCTGCCGGGGTGGATGCGGTGGTGGTTTGCGACCCGCTTACCGATGTGTTCAACCCCAATGTAATCCGATCCGGACTTGGTTGTCTTTTTACCAGACAAGTAGCCGTTTGCACTTCAGGTAAATTTATAGAATGGGCAAAGAAAAACAACATCAATATGATGGCCGCGAGTTTGCAAACGAATAAAAACCACTTTGAAACAGACCTTACTGGCGCCACAGCCCTGGTTTTTGGTACTGAGGCAAACGGACTTTCATCCCAATGGTATCAAAACACACATGCAACACTCAAAATACCTATGCTCGGTAAGATCGATTCATTGAATGTCTCGGCCTCGGTTTCTGTTTTGGTTTATGAAGCAGTGAGACAACGGATGCAGAAAGGCATGAACTGAAAGAATTTTCTTTTTCCGGTTTTTCTGAAAAAAATCCCTATTTTTACGCCCTTAAGATGGTTTTATTCCAATTATAACACAAATAAAGAAAATTACCTGGATGGCAAAGAGTTTTTATAAAAAAATTCTGGCATCAAAAAAACAACACAAAATAAAACGCTTATGTACCAAACACACCGAATATTTGCCAAACCTGACATGAAAATGTCTGATCTTATAGAAGAAAACCCACGGTTGTTATTACTTCTGGAGCATTTTGAAATAGACTTTGCCGTAAGTGATAAAACCATTGCTGGTATTTGCAGCGAAAATGAAATATCTGTCTCGCTTTTTATTATATTGGTTAATCTTTACAATGGGTTTCATCCTTCCAATGAAGACATCGATTCTTTAGAAGATATATTGTTGATACTAAAATTCCTGAAAAATAGCCACGAATATTATAAAAATGATAAATATCCTGAGATAAAAGGATATATTGATGCACTTCCCCATAACTCCTACAACAAAGAGGTAAAACTCATAGAGAACTTTTTTACCGATTATTTTAATGAAGTACTTGAACATCTCGATTATGAAGATGAGATCGCTTTTCCCTATTTCAAGATGCTAATGGGTAAAAAGAATCGTGAAATGATGAATGATTTTTCGACAGACGAATACCGGAATCATCATACCGATATTGAAACCAAATTAACCGACCTGAAAAATCTTTTACTGATGCATATCAAAATAACGGATCAGCTCCCTTTGAGAAGGAAACTGATCTTTTCGCTGTTTGAATTTGAATACGATCTGCAAATACATGCCCTTATAGAGGAGAAAATCCTTTTACCCCTGATTGAGAAAATAGAAAAAGAAACAAACCATGGATAAATGCAGGGTTAATATAGCATGCATGGAACCCTCGGATATCATCTATGAGGGATTATCGAATTTTTTGCTCCGAAAAGAAAGCCATTACTACATTTTCAGGGTTAAAGATCTTGAAGAACTGAATGATCTTCTTTTGAAAGAAAACCTTGAAGTGATTATTCTGAATCCATCAACCCTTATCAATCGTATCCAGGAATTCAATAAAATCAGAAAAAATTATCCATTTCTCATATGGATCGGGTTGATATATTCCGTATTTGATAATGAACTACTGAGTCGCTTTGATGATATGATCAATATAACCGACACTACAGATGCCATTTCGGAAAGACTCAACAAAACACTCGAAAAATGCAACTGCCGAAATAACGAAAAGGAAGAACTTTCGGAAAGAGAAACGGAAGTATTGGTAAAATTGCTCAATGGATTTGCCAATAAAGAAATTGCTGATCAACTCAACATCAGCATTCACACGGTGATTAGTCACCGCAAAAATATCATCGAAAAAACCGGCATAAAAAGTCTTCCCGGACTAACCATTTATGCCATCTCTCAAAAGATCATCCCCCTGGATCAATAGTGATTCTGATACCATCCTAAAATCCAATCCCCATTAATAGGGATTCCCCCCCTGAAATATCCTTATTTTAGGTGATTGAACTTGTTCACCATTGCTATTTACTTTGCACATGATAAGCATGATGATAAAGAAATGCATTATCAATCTGTTTTTCAGAATCATAAAGCAGAAATTACAGATCTTTTTGTTCTAATCAATTTAAAATAATAAAACACATGAGTAAATTAACCGTATTTGTCTTGTTAATTTTTATGGCAATAAGTGTATCAGCAAATGAAAAAACAGATGCCATGCTGTTTGGAGATGTAAGGTCCATCAGCAAGGATGAGCATATACCCTTCGCTACCATTGCACTTAAGAACACCAATAAAGGAACAACAGCAGATGGTTCAGGGCATTTTAAAATGGCCAATCTTCCCGTGGGAAAAAACACTATTGTTGTGCAAGCTATGGGATATAAATCGCAGGAAAAGGAAATAATGATGGAAAAAGGAAAAGCTGTAACCATTTTCTTTGAACTGGAAGACGATGTATTAAATTTGGAACAGGTTGTAGTAACCGGAACCCGCACAGAACATTTCATAAAGGATGTACCGGTAAGAACGGAAGTGATTACATCTAAAAGCATACAAAATAAAAATGCAAGCAATCTTTACCAGGCATTAGAAGGCACACCGGGTATAAGGGTTGAAAACCAATGCCAGAGTTGTAACTTTACCATGATCAGAATGCAGGGCCTGGGTGCTGAGCATACGCAGGTTCTTATCAACGGACAACCAATGTATTCGGGTCTGGCCGGAGTTTATGGATTGCAGCAGATCAGCACCATTGATATCGATAAAATTGAAGTGGTAAAAGGTGCCGGATCTGCCCTATACGGAAGTGGTGCCATTGCAGGGGCAATCAATATCATTACAAAAGAACCTTCCTACATTCCGTTAACAACTGTTGACGTGCAACTGGGTAGTTACAATACCAATAAATACGATGTAAACTCATCGATCAGAAATGAAAAAGGAAACATTGGACTAAGTGTTTTTGCCCAGCGATATACAGAAGGTGCCATCGATCAGACCGGTGCTGGAATTAACCGCACAGAGGTAATGAACCAGGACGGGATATCAGACAGGGTAATGACCAATCTGACCAACGCTGGCTTTGGATTATTTATTGATGACGCCATCCTGGAAGGTGATCAACTGGTCATCAGGGGAAAGTCGATATTTGAAAAACGCGAAGGTGGTGTTATGACAGATGATTATTTCAGAAACCCACTGACTGACGGAACAGAAAATGTTACCACTGACAGATACGAAGCGTCTCTGTCCTACAATAAAAAATTTCGAAATACATCACAAATTAATTACTCCCTTACATATGTGGACCATAACCGCAATGCCACAAATGATTCTTACCTGGGAGATTATATGGATACGCATGAGGACAACGTACCGGATCTCAGGGATATGAGACCTTACCTGGCCAATGAGAATTCTTTTACCTCAACATTGTCTTTTCACTCCAAAATGGGAAAACACAATATTAATGCTGGGGTACAGGCATTTGTTGACGACCTTCAGGAATCAGGAATGTATGTTGTGGTAGACCAACAAAGTGATTTTTACGGAGAATCCTACCGATCGCTCGCAGATAAATACGCCAGAGAAGTGGGTTTTTTCGTTCAGGATGAATGGAACGCCACGGAAAAACTGACGCTTGTCCCTGGATTAAGATTTGATTGGCACAAATCAGGTGAATCTTACACATCAAACAAACAGGTATTTGCCAGTGAGAACTTTCCTGAAACGGAATTCAATGAATCATCTGTAAACCCAAGAATTGCTGCAAAATACACCCTGACAGACAATATCACCCTGAGAGCAACCGCAGGTACTGGTTTCAGAGCGCCTTTCGGATTTTCTGAAGATCTTCACTTGTGCAGCGGATCACCACGCGTATGGAAATCATCAGAATTGCAACCCGAAACATCAACAAGTTACAATCTATCAGCTGATTATTATGCTGAAAAATTCAGGATCAGTACAAATTTATTCAGGACAGACCTTAAAAACAAAATTGGATTTACAGATGCCGATCTGCAGGTAGCGGCACTGGGGTATGACTACCAGTGGAAAAATATTGACGACGCTTTTGTTCAGGGGGTTGAATTCTCTTTTGTTGCCAACCTAACCAATGACCTGGATATGGGTATTGATCTTACATGGAACAAAGGGCAATACAACAATGCCCGCGAGGATTGGATAGGAACCGAATATGAAGAGGTCAGCAGAAAAATATCCAGATTCCCCGAAACAACCGGGTACGTGAAACTGGAGTATACTCCCAAAAACTGGTCGGTGATCCTGACAGGAAACTACCAGGGAGATATGTATATTGATTATTACAACTCTGAAATCGAAACAGGCAAAGCTGATCTTTCAAAAATAAAACAAACAGATCCTTTTATGCTTTTCAATGCACGAATAGCCCGAGACCTGAAAAATTTCAAAATTTACGGCGGAGTAAATAACATTTTCAATTATATACAAGATGAAAGGTATCTTGATGATGCCGCCTTTATGTATGCCCCGGTTTACGGAACCATGTTCTATGCGGGTATTTCTGTTGATATCATGCATTAATTCCAACTATAAAAATCAGACCGGTAAATGTGCCGGTCTGATTTTTTATCCCGCGCCTACCCTTCAATGAAGGAAAACTTTACTCTTTTTCATTGCACCATTCCGGTGCATTTTTTTTGCGGGATGATCAGTGAAGGAAAAAGATATTATCCAAAAACGCGGAGATTTAGAACCGAACAAAATTCATAATGAAATAAGTGTATTATCCCTGAATAAATGAATCTTTTCCAGGCATCAGAAATCGATCATCGCTTTCATCACTCCATCTTTATATGCCGCTACCAGGTCAAAGGCGCTTTGGGTATCATCGAAAGAAAAACGATGAGTTGCCATGGGCCTCACATCAACTTTTTCTGCTGATAATATTTCTAATGTTTCATCCAATGCATGATTTTGCCGTCGAACATTGCCTATGGTAATCTCTTTATGCCGGAGTTTATCAACGCTGAAAGTCCATGTACTTTCTTCCGGAATGCCAATGATCATGATCTTTCCTCCCGGTTTGAGCAAATCTACCGCGTTATCCATGGCCTCCTGCTGCCCGCAACATTCAAAAATCACATCCAATCCTGCCGGTTCCATTCCTAAAATGTTCTTTACCACATCTTCTTTATCAGGATTCCCGGCATAGAAAGCACCTGTTTCTCTTGCTTTTTGAAGACGTCCTTCAATTTTATCGGTAACATATATCTTTCCGGCTCCTTTGGCTAAGGAAGGCAACATTACACTCATGCCTATGGGCCCAAAACCGAGAATTCCCACATTTGCATTTTGCACAGGAATAGATTGTCTGACTGCATAAACCCCTATGGCAAGTGGCTCAGAGATGGCAGCCTGATCGTAAGACATGTGAGAAGGTATTTTAAAACAACTGGTTTCTGGCATAACTATGTATTCCGAAAGACATCCGTCGGCCTGACCAGGGCAACCCAGAAACTTCAGTTTGCGGCACGTATGAGGACGACCTGCACGACACTGATCGCACTCCCAGCAAGGCATAGCAGGTTCAATAGCAATGCGGTCACCTGCTTGCACCCGTGTAACCTCACTTCCTGTCTCCACCACTTCACCGGCACCTTCATGACCCACCGGAAAAGGATATTTTACCACCTGATTACCAATCTTTCCATTCACATAATAATGAATATCGGAACCACAAACGCCAAGAACCTTCATTTTTATTTTTACATCGTGAGGATTTAAAATTACAGGATCAGGGGTTTCCTGCATCTGCATTTCTCGTATCCCGGTTAACATCATTGTTTTCATCTGTTTATAATTTGATTAAATAGGTTAGATGGAGCTCGCCAAAACTCCGGTTTTGTATTTTTGTACATGCCACGAATTATAATCATCCGTGTGTGTGTCAGTATTATTGTCATGGCTCGGTTCATCTGTTTATAATTTTCCACAATTAATATTAGAACGCTGATGACGCTGATTTTACAGATAATCGCTGATAGAAAAAATCTGCGCAAATCCGCTCAATCTGTGTCATCTGCGTTTCATTTATCTTAATCATCCGTGTGTGTGTCAAAATTTTCGTCATGGCTCGGTTCATAAAATCTTCTTTTTACAAATTTAAGCATAAAGCAGCGAAGGGGTAATGGGTTGAAATTCACTTTGACGACTACAACTTTAAAAAATAGTTTTAATCATTCTACCTGGTAGCAAATGAATTGCAAAGTAACTAAAAATGCAACTATTTCTGCCCATCACCAGTAACAATTTATGTGGAAATGCATTCTTTTTTTTTCAGATTAGGGGGGTAATTTGCTCATAAATCTGTTTTTTTATAAAAATTATTCCCAGATAATTATCTTTGAAGAAAATTGCATGAAGAAGTTTTAGATTATCCTCATATTTAAACAAATTATAAACGTATGGAAAAAATAATGCCTTTGTGGCGAATGGCTATTCTGGTCATTACATCAGCAATATTTTCACAAAACACCATAGCACAAAAAGCAAACATGATCAAAGAATATGAAAATCCTCATGTAAATGGCATCAACCGTTTGCCTGCAAGAGCCACTTCTGTTTCCTTTAGCAGTCTGGAAAATGCATTGCAGACAGACCACATCAAATCTGAACGATATCAAAGTTTAAGTGGCAATTGGGATTTTTTCTTTCTTCCCACCGATAAAGGAGTTCCTGCCAATTTTTACAAACCTTCATTCAAAACCCGCAACTGGGATCAGATCCCTGTCCCCTCTAACTGGGAGATGCACGGATTTGGTACTGCCGTTTACACCAATATCCCCTACCCCTTTGTACCCGTTGACCCACCTTACGTACCTGACGATGATAATCCAACAGGGCTGTACCGAACTACTTTCAGCATTCCTTCCGAGTGGCAAAATATGCAGGTAACGCTTCAGTTTGGGGGCGTAAGCTCTGCTTATTATGTTTATGTGAATGGCGAATTTGTGGGTTATAGCGAAGATAGTCATTTGCCTGCAGAATATGATATCACTCCTTACCTGAAAAGAGGTGAAAACCTTCTGGCAGTAAAAGTACATAAATACTCAGATGGTGTATACCTTGAAGATCAGGATCATTGGAGATTGGGAGGAATACATCGTGATGTTTACATCACCGCATCTCCACGGGTGCAACTCTATGATTTTTTTGTGAAAACACAACTCAACGATTCTTTTACTTATGGAGAAATCAGAATAAGACCCGAATTCAGGACTTTCGAAAACGAATCATATGAAAATCATAAACTACTGGTACACTTGTTCAATCAATCCGGCAAACCAATACTTGAGCAACCCGCCACTATGGATATCGAAAATCAGATCAATGAAAAATATCCACCAACAGGCAATGTAAAATTTGATCTGATCAATATTCCTGTCGAAAAACCAATGCTCTGGACTGCGGAAACACCAAACCTGTACAC
>CAZPVB010000109.1:0-12985 GCA_964589855.1 uncultured Bacteroidales bacterium | reverse complement strand
GGACGCCAGGTTTTCATCCTGGTAGCAGGGGTTCGAATCCCCTACGGGCTACAATTCAAAAAGACTTTTTCTAAAAGTCTTTTTTTTTATGCCAAATTTTAACTAATTTCGTTTGCATACTTTATACTTTAATATGAAGGCAAACGAATTTCCTCAGGAAAAAACTCAAATACGTCTTACAGGAATAAAATCCTGGGCAGAAGATGATCGACCCAGAGAAAAGTTACTCTCAAGAAGTTCTATGGCGCTAACCGATGCAGAGTTGCTTGCCATTCTTTTGGGGTCGGGAACAAGAGAATTGTCGGCAGTTGATCTGGCGCGTCATATTCTTGTATCCGCCAACAATAATTTATCCGATCTTTCAAGGTTTTCAATCAAAGATTTGATGAAATTTAAAGGCATAGGAGAAGCCAAGGCGATAACCATTGCCGCAGCTCTTGAATTAGGCAGACGCAGAAGATTACAGGAGAGCTTACAAAAGAAAAAAATTATCACCAGCAGAGACGCTTTTGATATCATGCACCCTATTTTATCCGATAATAATTATGAGGAATTCTGGATTATTTTGCTTAACAGAAATAATATGGTGCAAAAAAGTCATAGAATCAGTGAAGGTAGCATAGCAGGTACAGTAGCTGACCCCAAAAAAATCTTTAAAATTGCGCTCGAAGATCAGGCCTCTTCTATTATACTTTGCCATAATCATCCCAGTGGAAATACCAAACCCAGCAACCGGGACCTGCAAATTACCGAAAAATGTAAAAAAGCAGGATTATTTCTGGACCTTCCTGTGCTGGATCATATCATCATAGCGGGAAATAATTATTATAGTTTTGCCGATGAGGGAACCATGTGATTACCAGACACAGAAAAAGATCATTTTTTTTCGGATTTATCGGAACTTACAGAAAAAACAAACTTCAAGAACGAATAATTACCTTTAATCCCCAAGTATGTTGCTCATATATAGCCCCAAAAAAAATAACCGTTTACAATATATAGTAAAATTTCTCTTTCAAAATATCTGTGGATTTGAATATGTTGTAACCTCCTCCAGTGAAGATTTTTTAAACTTCAAAGGAGCAAAGATCAATTACTCTGACCGGGATATTCCGGGCGAACATATACAAATCGTTCCCTGTGGTTTGTTGCACGAAAAAGGTTTGAGGGATATTCAACCGGATATCATCAAAAAAGATGGTTTAAGTGCCCTGTTTCCTGATACTTCAAAGAATAAACTCTGTGATATGGGTTTTGACATTTTCTCCATGGCTTTTTATCTGGTCACAAGATATGAAGAGTACCTTCCCTATATCGAGGACAAGTTTGGAAGATTTGAAGCAGATCAAAGTATTTCTCTCCAGAGAGGTTTTTTGGAAATACCCTTAATTGATAAACTGACAATGGTACTCAAAAATAAGATTGTATCTAAATTTCCTTTTTTGAATTCCAGGGAAAGAAAATTTGAATTTATTCCAACCTATGATATAGATGTTGCTTATGCTTACAGAGGTCGTGGGATATCAAGAAATACGCTTGCCATTAGCAAAGATCTGCTCACATTTAACTTTACCAATCTGAGCAACCGGATGAAAGTATTATTAAAAAAATCAGACGACCCGTTTGACACCTACGAACTTCAACTGAATTTACAAAAACAGTATCAATTACATCCAATATATTTTTTCCATGTTGGGGATTATGGCGCATACGATAAAAACATATCTGTTCATTCTCCACTCTATATACATGTATGCAAAATGCTTGGCGATTATGCCGAAACAGGTGTTCATCCTTCTTTTGCATCGCATCACAGAAAAAACAGATTAAATAAAGAGATTCGCAGATTATCAGAAATACTCAACCGTGAAGTTGAAAACAGCAGACAACATTATTTAAAGATTCATTTTCCTGATACCTACCAGGATTTAATCAAAAACGGAATAAAAAGGGATTTTTCTATGGGATACGCTACCCATACAGGTTTCAGGGCAGGCACATGCACCCCTTTTCCATGGTATGATCTTACCAGTGAAACAGAAACCCCTTTGCTTGTTTATCCTGTAACAGTAATGGATGCTTCCCTAAAATCATACATGAATCTAAATATTGAGGACTCTATCGATAAAATTAAAAAACTGGCAGATGAGGTAAAGAGTGTTGAAGGTACATTTGTTAGTTTATGGCATAACGATGCATTAAGTAATTTTGGAATATGGGAAAACTGGCAAAAAGTTTACATTGAGATGTTAACTTACATAAAAAACCTGCAACTAACCGATAATGATTAAACCTTTTCCTGAAAAAGAAGGTTCATTTGGGTATTAGCCTCAACAGCAGAAATCAGACTACCAGATAAAAAATCATTCATAAAAATTATATAATACTGCGCCCATACTCATGATAGAATTTTATGAAAACGAAAAAATCGATTTAGAAAAATGGGATGAATGCATAGAAAGATCCATCAATGGCATTATTTATCCATACAGTTATTACCTCAATCAGGTATCTCCGGGATGGTGCGCTTTAATATTAAATGATTACGAAGCGGTTATGCCCTTACCTGTTAAAAAAAAATGGGGAGTTAATTATATTATGCAACCTGTTTTCGTACAACAATTAGGGGTATTTTCTCCCGATACTGTTCATGAAGAACAATTGCACGAATTTATTGCTGCTATACCCTCCAAATACAAATTTATCAACCTCAACCTCAACACTTACAACCAGTTTAAGTCAAATACATCTAAAATATCGGTTTCCAGGAGAAGAACCTATGAACTCGATCTGATCTCTCCTTATGAAAAACTGTTTGCCAACTATTCAACCAATGCCAAACGGAATTTAAAAAAGGCAGAGAAGGCTAAGGTTTTTGTCACCAGAAATTCGGAACCTCAAAATATCATAGACCTTTTCAGGCAGAACAAGGGCAAAGATTTTAAAATGCTCAACAACCAGATATACGAAATGCTCAGGCACCTGGCCTATTCAAGTATACACCGGGGAAATGCAATTGCATATGCGGCATTTAGTTCCAATAATACTTTGTGTGCAGGAGTAATATTCTTTCATAGTCATAAAAAGTCGGTTTTAATTTTTTCTGGTAATAATGAAGAGGCAAAAAAAAATGGCGCCATGACTGCCATCATAGATCATTACATAAGAGATTATGCCGGTCAAAATATCACACTCGATTTTGAAGGATCAAATAATGAATCACTTGCCCGGTTTTACAGTAGTTTTGGTTCAAAAGAATGTGTATATTTACAACTCAGAATAAACAAGTTTCCTGTAATCATACAAACACTGGTAAATTTTTATAGTTCGTATAAAGCAAAAAAAGCACAATAAACGAATCAAATAAGGCAACATGGTACATATCTTTGAAAAGCAAGACTCTTTGGTTAGTCAGTATATATCAGAAGTTCGCGATGTTGAAGTTCAAAAAGACAGCATGCGTTTCAGGAGAAACATGGAACGACTTGGGCAAATCTTTGCCTACGAGATAAGCAAAAAACTACAATGGAAAAAAACAATGGTTACCACGTCACTGGGAGAAGCACAGTGTAAAGTTATAAAAGAACAACCCGTTATTGCCACCATATTAAGAGCTGGTTTGCCAATGCATCAGGGTATGTTGGGTTATTTTGATTCGGCAGAAAATGCGTTTGTTTCAGCATACAGAAAACATCATAAAAACGGAAAATTCACCATACAAATAGAGTACACCTCCTGCCCCGAACTAGACGATAAAGTACTGATTTTAAATGACCCCATGCTTGCAACAGGATCTTCCATGGTACTCACTTATAAAGAATTAACAGAGAATGGGAAACCTGCTCACACCCATCTGGTTTCTATATTGGCAAGCGTTCAGGGGGTAGAATATGTAAAAAAAAACCTCCCATCGGGTAGTTTTACTTTATGGGTGGGAGCAGTTGACGATGAACTAACAGCCAAAGCATACATTGTTCCAGGACTTGGTGATGCCGGTGATTTGGCTTATGGTAACAAACTTTAATGTGACAAAGTAAATGAACCGAGCCTTGACAATAATATTGACACACGCGGATGATTATAATTCGTAGCATCTGCAAAAAGCACAAAGCCGGAGTTTTGGCGAGCTCCATCTGACCTATTTAATCAAATTATGAACAGATGAAACAAGATCAAATCGTTGCTGCTGAAAATTTTAAAATTTCCCTGCTATCCATTCGCAGTCATATGCTCCGAACATTTCTTACTGTTCTGATCATTGCTTTTGGAATTATGGCCATTGTGGGTATACTTACATCCATCGATTCAATAAAAGCATCTATCACAAGTAGTTTCTCACGATTAGGGGCCAACAGTTTTTCTATCCGCAACCGCGAAGCAAGGGTAATGGGGGGTGGCAGAAGAGAAGTATTTAGAAATATAAGTTTCAAGGAAGCCTCAACATTTAAAGAAGAGTTTAACTTTCCTGCACAAGTATCTGTATCATTCAGAGCAACGGGTACTGCTGTTCTCAGACACCAATCAGAAGAAACAAATCCCAATGTGAGGGTCACTGGCTCAGATGAGAATTATCTGATTACTTCAGGTTCCGAACTTGGAAAAGGCAGAAATTTTTCTGTAAACGAAGTTCAATCTGCTGCAAATGTTACCATTATAGGATCTCAATTGGCCGAAAATTTGTTTAGAAACCAGTTGGATCCATTGGGGCAGTTTATTACCATAGGGAAAAACCGTTATCAGGTAATTGGTGTTTTGAAACCACAGGGATCGGGTTTTGGATTTAGCAGCGACCGCAATTGCATTATTCCCCTTCAAACTGCCAGACAGCATTATTCTCAACCAAATATGAACTTTACCATCAATGTTAGCACCAATAACATTGCAGACCTGGAAACCGCTATCAGTGAGACCACAGGTTTATTCAGAATTATCCGTGGTGTGGGCACAAATGAAAAGAATAATTTTGATATTATTAAAAGTGACAACATTGCACAAATGCTTATTGAAAATCTCAGCAAAGTAACAATGGCTGCAACCATTATAGGTATTATAACACTGCTGGGTGCCGCTATTGGTTTGATGAACATCATGCTTGTATCTGTAACCGAGAGAACCCGCGAAATAGGAATTCGCAAAGCACTGGGGGCTACAAGAAAAACCATCAAACAACAATTCCTGTCTGAAGCCATTGTAATCTGTCAGATCGGTGGACTGGCAGGTATTGTTTTCGGCATAGGGGCAGGAAATATTATCTCTTTTTTTATTGGAAATCCGTTTATTATTCCCTGGATCTGGATCGTAACGGGCATTGTTATTTGTCTGGTTGTTGGGTTGGTTGCGGGTTATTATCCGGCCGCCAAAGCCGCTAATCTCGATCCCATAGAATCCTTGCGCTATGAGTAATTGATCAATCCTGTTAATTAGTCTTTGCAAGAAAACGCCAAATAGTGCGTTATTCTCGTTTTTAAATCAGTCATTTACGAAAGGTAAACCCCTTAGATTCAAAAACTTTGAAAGCCTTGTCTTTCACCATTTCTTATCAAAGACACAAAAAATAAGTGTTTTCTTGCTGACAATAATTAGTAATCTGGAAATTAATAAATAAGTTTAGACTAAAAAAAGTATATTTTCCGCAAATTGCACAAATTGACACTAAGTTGAATATCTGATATTCAAACAATTAAAAACATGAAATTTTGCAAATTACTCTTCAACTTTTTTTCGGAGTGTGCGCATAAATCTTTTTTGTCTTAAGTTTCTAAAGCATAATCGTGCACATCTCATCTTATATATTCATTATCTTTTCCTTATATGAAAATTTTCTTTATGTTTTAAGTATTGCTGTGCGGTAAGAAATTGAAAATATGGTTATTTCTACCGATGAAGTTTTCTTACACCAATCCGTTTGGTTTGACATAAATACCAATTAAAATTTTTGAAATTATTTACGTGCCAAAATTTTGATGATTAGATAAAATTTGCTACTACTAAAAGTTCTTTTTTGTTAATTTAGAAATTAATTCTGCCTCACCCCTGCATTTTATTAACAATCTTATAGTGAGAGAGGAAAAGCAAATGCGTTTATCATTATTTTTCGTAATTTTGCATGTATTGACTTCCAACTTCTTGTAATTATTTAGATATGAGTGGAAGGACGGAAACTGTCATTTAATATTTGCTGTAGGATCAGAAAATATTATCTTTTTTGGAATTTCCGAAAAAAGAATACGATTTAAAATATATTTTTACAACATATAATGGAAAAAATAAAAGTACTTGTTGTTGATGACCATGACCTGATCGTTTTGGCAGCACGTCAGATATTTTCGAAAATCCCCGACATAAAACTTGTAGGGGTAGCAAGCGATGGTGAGGAAGCATACGAAAAAGTAAAATCAAACAAACCAGATGTAGTAATACTTGATATCATCTTACCTGGAATTGATGGTATTCAACTCACAAAAAAAATAACCACTGAATATCCGAACATAAAGGTTGTATTGCACTCATCAAGTGTAAGTGAAAATGTGATTGTAACAGGATTTGAAGCAGGCGCAATGGCATACGTACCCAAGAATTTCAAACCCGGGCAACTCATAGAAGCCATCCATACAGTTGTGCAAGGCGATCATTACAGCAAAGGGTTTGTTTCGGAAATACTGATTGAAAACTTCCTGAAGAGCAAAAACAAGAAAGACGGACAAAACAATCGGCTTACCGACAGGGAGATAGAGATTTTGCAAGCCATTACCAAAGGATATACCAATCAGCAGATGGCAGACAAGCTTCATATCAGCGTAAGAACAGTTGAAGCCCATAAATCAAACATCATGAAAAAACTCAAAAAAAACAGCACAGCCGAACTGGTCGTCTATGCCATCAAACAAAAGATCGTAAAGATTTAATTTAAAGGGTAACCTTTTCCAGGTCTTCCAGTTCATGGTGCAATTTTTCCCACTTGCTCTCTTTTATTTCCACCTCTCTTTTCAATGCCGAATAATCGTTTAGTATCTTATTATATTGGCTTTTGTCTTCTATTTGTGAGGGATCAGACAGATAAGATTCAAGTTTTGAAAGTTTTTCTTCCAGTTCACTTACATCCTTTTCAATGCGGCTGATATTAGTATCAATCTTTCTTTTTCTTTTTTCCAACTCCTTTTTCTTTTCCCACTGCTGTTTGTTTTCAGATGTAGCACTATTTTTGGCATTTTGTGATTTTTGCTTTTTTTGATTCAGGTCTGCCAGATTGCTTAAATTTCGTTTTTCTATAAAGTCATAAATATCACCGAGATATTCTTTTATTTTCCTGTTTCTGAATTCAAAGATTCGGGTAGTAAGCGACTGCAGAAAGTCACGGTCGTGGCTAACAATAATAACCGTACCCTCAAACTGCAGCAACGCACTTTTAAGAATATCTTTCGACCTCATATCCAGGTGATTGGTTGGCTCATCAAGAACCAGCACATTTACCGGAGAGAGCAACAGCCGTGCAATAGCCAATCTTGATTTTTCGCCCCCGGAAAGCACTTTTACTTTCTTATCTACCTCATCGCCCTGAAAAAGAAAACCACCAAGAATATTTCGGATACGAGTTCTTACATCGCCCACAGCAATGTCATCGAGTGTCTGGAAAACTGTTTTTTCACCATCCAGAAACTCTGCCTGGTTTTGGGCATAATATCCGATAACAACATTATGTCCTTTCACCAAATTTCCTTCATGATGCAGTTCATCAATAATAATACGGGAAAGTGTTGTTTTTCCTTCGCCATTTCTACCTACAAAAGCAATTCGTTCGCCTCTGCTAACAAGAAAGTTGAGGTTCTCCAACACCTTTTTCTCACCATAGCTTTTTGATATGTTTTCTGCTTCCAAAACAACTTTACCTGAAGGAGGAGCCTGGTTGAAGCGGAAATGAATGCCTGCCATATCAGGTTCATCCACTTCTATCCGATCCATTTTTTCCAACAATTTTATTCTGGATTGCACCTGTTTGGCTTTGGTTGCTTTTGCCCGGAAACGGGTGATAAAACGCTCTATTTGCTCAATCTCGCGCTGTTGATTGGCAAATTCTGAGGATTCCTGTTCTAATCTTTCCTGGCGCAAGATCTCATAATCAGAAAAAGCCGCTTTGTAGTCATAAATTTTACCGTTGGTAACTTCAATGGTCCTTTTGGTTACATTGTCAAGAAAAGCCCTGTCGTGCGAGATCAGGATGAGCGCACCTGAATAGTCTGCCAAAAATCCCTCCATCCATTGAATAGATTCAATATCGAGATGATTGGTAGGTTCGTCAAGTAAGAGCAAATCGGGGTTTTGCAGAAGAATTTTGGCCAATTCTACCCTCATCTGCCATCCACCACTATACTCCGACATGGGTTTGGAAAAATCATCTCTTTCAAACCCCAATCCCAATAATACTTTTTCTGCTTTTGCCTTTCTGGTATCACCCCCGATCAGGTCATACCTTTCATTGGCAAAAGCAAGATCGTCGATGAGTTTTTGATATTCTGCTGATTCGAAATCTTCGCGTTGCGCAATCTGTTGGGTTAAATGATTAATTTGATTTTCCAGTGCATTGGCCTCGGCAAAAGCACTAAAGGTCTCTTCCAGCAAAGGTTTAGTACTTCTGAGTTTCATCTCTTGTGGCAAATACCCAATGGTAAAACCGGAAGGTTTCACTATCTGCCCTGATTCGGGGGTAAATTGTCCGGATATAATACGCAACATGGTTGTTTTACCGGCACCATTTTTCCCTACCAATCCAATACGATCGCGTTTATTTACGATGTAGGAGATATTTTCAAATAGAAATTCGCCGTTAAACTGAACGGAAATATTATTTACAGATAGCATACAAATTGCTTTATAATTTCTGTGTTGAAGATTTCGCGGATCGCAATTGCAATCCCAGTTCTTCAAGTTGTTTCTGATCAACGGGGGAAGGACTGTCTATCATCACATCTCTGCCCGAATTATTTTTTGGGAAAGCAATGTAATCTCTGATAGAATCAGAACCGCCAAATAGGGAGCACCATCTGTCGAATCCAAAGGCCACGCCTCCATGTGGTGGGGCACCATACTGAAAAGCATCGAGTAAAAATCCGAACTGGTTTTGTGCCTCCTGTTCGGTAAATCCAAGAATTTTAAACATTTTTTGCTGGATTTTGGTGTCGTGTATCCTGATGGAACCGCCTCCAATTTCCACGCCGTTGATCACCATATCGTAAGCATTTGCACGCACAGAAGCGGGTTCGGTGTCCATTTTATCAAAGTCTTCTTCAACGGGTGAGGTAAAGGGATGATGCATGGCAAAAAAGCGTTGTTCTTCTTCATCCCATTCCAGGAGAGGAAAGTCGACCACCCAAAGACAAGAAAACTTATCAGGATTGCGCAATCCAAGTCTTTTGCCCATTTCGATTCTTAATTCACCCAATGCTTTCCGGGTATGCGCTACTTCACCGGATAAGATCAAAAGCAGATCACCTGGTTTTGCATTCATGCGTTGCGCCCAGGATGCAAGTTTTTCCTGATCGAAAAACTTATCTACCGATGATTTAAAAGATCCATCTTCATTGCATTTAACATAAACCAATCCTTTGGCCCCTACCTGAGGGCGTTTTACCCAGTTTGTAAGTTCATCAAGTTGCTTGCGGGTATATTGGGCACACTTTTCTGCGTTAAACCCCACTACCAGCTGTGCATCATCAAAAACCTTAAAACCATTGTTCTGTGCCAGATCATTCAATTCGACAAAGCGCATAGCGAAACGGGTATCTGGTTTGTCGGTTCCATAATATTTCAATGCATCATCGTAGGTCATTCTTTCAAAGTTGATATCCTGGCTGTTTTTAATGGATTTAAAGAGGTGCTTTGCCAATCCTTCAAAAGTCTGAAGAATATCATCCCGGTCAACAAATGACATTTCACAATCTATCTGCGTAAATTCGGGTTGACGATCGGCACGCAGGTCTTCATCTCTGAAGCATTTCACAACCTGAAAATATCTGTCGAACCCCCCAACCATGAGCAGTTGTTTGAAGGTTTGAGGAGATTGAGGCAAGGCATAAAATTGTCCGGGATTCATTCTTGAGGGCACCAGAAAATCGCGGGCTCCCTCAGGTGTAGATTTGATAAGCACGGGAGTTTCTACCTCAAGAAAACCCTTCTTACTCAGATAATTTCTGATCTCCACTGACATTTGGTGTCTGATCTCCAGACTTTTTCTCACCATATCTCTTCTCAGATCAAGGTACCGGTATCTCATTCTGAGGTCGTCTCCCCCATCGGTATCATCCTCTATAGTAAAGGGGGGTAGTTTTGAAGGACTGAGAATCTGCAGATCATGCACAATAATCTCAACATCGCCCGTAGGATTTTTTTTATTTTTGCTGCTTCGTTCCACTACCTCACCCATCGTTTTCACAACATATTCGCGCCCCAATTGTCTTGCTTTCTCACAAAGGTCTGGTTGGGTTTCCATGTTAAAGGCCAGCTGGGTAATGCCATATCTGTCACGCAGATCAATAAAAGTCATTCCACCCAGGTCTCTTGATCTTTTTATCCACCCGCAAAGGGTTACCGTTTTCCCGGCGTCTTGTAGTCTTAATTCACCACATGTATGTGTTCTCATCATAATCTGAATAAGTTTTATTTTCAGGGCGCAAAGTTAGTAAAATAAATGCTTTTAGGTCTGCTCCATAAAACCGCCCCCATCCTTTTCAGAAAGTTACATAGTAGTTTCTGGTAAAGTTGTCAATATGTCTTCTTTTCCATAAGAAAATTGTTTATCGTTTCTAATCTCATGAGAAGTTTACCTAAAACTCATTAATTGGAAGTATATATTTTTATCGATCACTATTGAATTCATAAAGTAAAAAAAACACACTGTTTTACCGGGTAATATCTGCAAATTGAATGGAAGAAAAAAACAATCTATTAACGTAATTTATGCAACAGTAAAGTCTTTATTTTTGTACAAATCAAAATAAATTATCTTTTTGTACGATATTTGCAATATAAAAGCAAACAACTCAGTTTTCAGATCAAATAAAGATCATTTGTTTTCAATGTACAATACACAATAAAAACGATTAGTTTAATTGCCTGCTTGCCAAAAAAAGATCACAAATGAACAACGATTTTTATTTATGTAGATGGATGAGTGATATTCAAATCACAGAATAAGTAAATTTTATACTATGTTACCATGAAAAAAACACTTTTAATATCCATATTCCCCATTGGGCTTTTGCTTATTTTGAATCTACTTTCATTTGATAAAGTTGCAAAAGAAGATCAAGAGAAAGATCCCTACAAACAAAAATTGATAGAAGGTTATAATATATTTGCATTGCCCATACCGGAAGATTTGTATTTTGCCGGTGAAAAAGTTCCTGTTGATAACTTTGATATCAAAGAACGTTTTGACCGCGAATTATTGGTGAATACTTATTGGCAATCACAAACCATGCTTTTTTTTAAGAGATCCCACAAATGGTTCCCTGTCATTGAATCTATCCTCGAAGAAGAGGGTGTACCAGACGATTTCAAATATCTTGCGCTGATCGAAAGTGGATTAATGAATGTTGTTTCCCCTGCCGGAGCTACTGGTTTCTGGCAAATATTAAATACTACAGGACGCGAAATGGGGTTGGAGGTAAACAATGAAGTTGACGAAAGGTATCATGTTGAAAAATCAACCCGCGCTGCCTGTAAATACTTCAATAAGGCATACGAGAAGTTTGAGAACTGGACATTGGTAGCCGCCTCCTACAATATGGGTAGATCTGG
The DNA here is from genome assembly GCA_964589855.1 of uncultured Bacteroidales bacterium. Classification (GTDB taxonomy): domain Bacteria; phylum Bacteroidota; class Bacteroidia; order Bacteroidales; family UBA7960; genus SKVR01. The sequence goes on along the minus strand of CAZPVB010000109.1, from coordinate 1,192 downwards.
ATTATCCAGGAGACTGAATGAACAAAAAGTGAACTCCTATTACGATCTTTACCTGAATGAAGAAACCTCGAGATACGTTTTCAGAATACTGGCAATAAAAACCATTTTAGAAAATCCTGAAACATTTGGGTTCCATTTTCGCGAGGATGACTTGTACCATCCAACTGATTACTACACCGTTACAGCAGATACCACCATTAGAGATATGGTAGCCTTTGCCCACAAACATCAGGTCACCTACAAGGAATTAAAAACCATGAACCCATGGATCAGGAGAAGTAATATTACCAATCGATCGGGTAAAGTATACGAAATAAAGATTATCAAAGATAGTTTGTGGGATACTGCATCAGTAAATGCACCTGAAGAAGCTGAGTGAAAAACAGTATTATTAAAGAGAAAAGCAATTAGAATAAAATAGTTCCCTGAAAGATTTTAAAGTCCGGTATCATAAAGTTATGCTACCGGACTTTTTTGTATTTACAGATCAGATACCTGACTTTGTTAACCGCATCACCCCGGAAATTATGTGTAAACATCTACATATGGCAACTAGAGTATGTTTACAGTCATAAAATTACGTGTATTACTGTTTTTTGATATTTGAGAGTTGTATAAGTTTACAAACTGAAAATCAGCATTACATTTTCAAAAAAACAACATTGAGGAAAACCCACAATGCTGATTTACTTAAAAAAAACACTTAATAATAACAAAAAGGAGCTGACTATAGAGGTTGGATAGCTTTTTTTACAAAAAGAAAAATTATGGAGGAAAGCAAAAAAGAAAAAAAACAACAGTCGTATTTAAGTTTCAGATTGGGAAAGGAGGAATTTGCCGCCAATGTATCCAATGTACTTGAGATACTCGAAATGCCGGCTATAACAAGCATACCCCATGCCCCTGAATATATGCGGGGAGTGATTAACCTAAGGGGGAAGGTATTGCCTGTGCTCGATACACGATTAAAATTTGGACTTCAGATAAACGATGATACGGTAGATACAAGCATAATTGTGTTGCGCATCAGCCTGGAAGGCAAAGAAATTGAGATCGGAGCCCTGGTAGATGGTGTAGAGGAGGTAATGGAACTCAGCGAATCCGACATGGAACCTGCCCCCAAACTGGGTAGCGATTTGAAAATTAAATTCATAGAAGGTATGGTAAAAAACGATGATAAATTTATCATGAT
>CAZPVB010000108.1:0-13011 GCA_964589855.1 uncultured Bacteroidales bacterium | reverse complement strand
TTGCACTTGTCGCTTTCTTATCAAGCACATGCAAAAATAATGAGTTTTCTTGCTGGCACTATTTAAAGGACTTTTCGAGCAGGGCATCACCACCAAGCGACAAACGCTGAAAATACGCGGGAACAGACCTGCCCATCAGTTTATCTACGTAAAGTTTTGCCAGATATTGCCCCAGCATAAACCCCTGACCTCTCAACCCCAGGAATAAACCTTTCTCTACATCAATAATCATGCGGGGTTCGATATAATATCCTGCCCACAATGCCTGGAAGCCAACAGAAGACACTTCTGGTATCCAGTCAATAAAGATCTCCGAAACAATTTCTGCAAATTCCCTGGAATTTATTTTCACATCTTTTCCTGTTTCATTGGGTTCCACTGCAGGCGATGCACAACCGATGATCTGTCCTGTTTCCCCCAGTTGCTGTCCGTACACGGCTGTAAATCCTTTGTAATTTCGCCGGTCGATAAGCATATCGAGTGGTTTATTGTTCACACCAAGCATAGGCAATCTGCGGGTTATAAAAGCCTGGTGTTTTACAGGAAATAAACCTGTTTCTATGCCCATATCTTTCGCAAATTGATCACCATCAGCACCTAAAGCATTGATAAAGATGGGTGTATGAAACTCTTCAAATGCCCCTTCATGGTTTCTTACAATCAGTTTATAAGTATTTCCATCTTTTTCGGCATCGATCAACCGGGTATCTTCCAGCAAATTCCCCCCTGCTTTTTTGCCCGCCAGTCGGACTGCTTCAATTACTTTTCCGGGAGTAGCCTGCCAGCAATCGCTGGTTTTCAGCGCTGCCATGTATTTATCCTGTTGATCATTAAAATAGGGTGATATTTCTTTTTTAAACCTGGCAGGGTCAATCATTCTGGCATCCTGCCATGCCATGGAATCCTCAAGTGCCTTATACATTTGCTGATCGTGGGCAAAAGTGATATAGTTGATCAGCCGGAAATCGATATCATAGTTATCTGCCAGGTGGCTAAAGATCTCGAGGTTATGACGTGCAATATCGGTAAGTTCGGGCAGACTGAAAACAGGTCGCCCACCGGCAATATTCCTCCAGGATGATCCGTATCCGGAATTGATCATGGTCGGTTTATAACCCTCTTCTGCCAGAAACCGGAAAAGCGAGCTACCGCCAATACCCCCACCCGCAACAAAAGCATCAACCTTTGTAACTTTTCGTTTTTCTGATCCCAGATGGGTGATGATATCAGGATGTGAATCTGCCGGATAGAGTTCCCCCATGCTTATCTGGTTCGACATGGGCGCACGGGGCGTGCTGGTGCCGGTTAACAAAATACCTTTGGGTCGGAGATTTTGCTTTAACCGCTGGATGCAACGCTTTCCTCTGCAGGGTCCCATTCCCAAATGGGTGGTATGTTTGATCTCCTCTACCGAAATAAAATTTCTGTCGCCAACCATCTTCAAAACCTGACCGAGTTCCACATCATCGCAATGGCAGACAAACATATCCGACATAAACGATTCATGGTGTTCCTTCATCTTCAGAGGTTCAGGATAATCCTGCTGCAGGATGAATCCCCGCACCCTGAGTTGATCTTCCTCTTTCATCTTTTGAGTGGCAACAATGCGTGCTACATGTGTAAGGTTTTTTTTACGCATCAGTTTATCGATGATACCTTCACCAACAATCCGGGAATGATTATCTACCAAAAAAACTTCTTCCCCTTCATCTATGTCAAACTCCACCGGGATAAAAAAGGTTTGTTTGGGTAGGTTATATCCAAAAATTGCCAATCCCGGACACTGATATACACATTGCATGCACCCGATGCATTTATCATAATCTATATGAGGGACAGTACTGGTGGAAGATTTTGTGATGGCACCATAAGGACAAGCAAAAGCGCATGGATTGCAGGCAAAGCCATAAAGGCAATCAATAATGACAAAAGGTTTTTTCTTTCTGTCAGCGGAGGGTAGAAAAGGTTCATCCAGAACTTTGGCAGGATGTTGCTGAGAATCAATATATTCCTTTGAGACCAACAAATAATCGTTGTAAGAAAAAGGTTTCTGCATATCCTCGAGGATTTCGTAGGCAGCCTGTTTGCCACGGAGTACAGCACTTGTCCCTTCTCCAATCTTCACCGCATCGCCGGCGCCCATGCATCTTCTGCCAAACATTTCACGTCCTTTGATAAGCAAGTTGTTATCGGGCATCAACCCGGTGCAAATATTTATGGCATCAATACCATCAATCAACTTTTCGATTCCGGGTACGGCGTTAAAGTTTTCGGCTTTTGCCACTACGGCAGCACTTATTCCATCACCTTTTTTATTGGGAATGGCTTCCAATATCAAATGATTGAGTAAAATGGGTATTCCAAGTCTGCGCACGCGGTTTGCCTGAACCGGAAAACCTCCTTCAAAACCTTGCGCTTCCACAATGGCTTTTACACTGGCACCAGCCTGGGTAAGCTGGTAACTGGTAAGATAACCAATATTTCCGGCACCCACGGTAAGAATATTTTTTCCAAGCAGTGTATGCTCCACATTCATCATTTTCTGGATGACAGCAGCTGTGTAAACACCGGGCAGATCGTCATTGTGAAAGGTGGGCAAAAATGGCACAGCGCCAGTGGCAACAACAAAATATTGGCAATCGACATAAAAGATCTCCTGTGTTTTAAAATTTTTTACTGCCACACGGTTATTTTCCAGGATGTCCCATACGGTAGAATCAAGCATAATCCCACTCAGATCTTCACCAGCAAGCAATTCAGATATCTCAAACCCCCTTAACCCGCCATACTTTTTCTCTTTTTCGAAAAAAAAGAACTGATGGGTTTGCATGTTGAATTGTCCGCCTATTTCAGCGTTGCTGTCGACAACAATGTTGCTGACACCATGTTCGTTTAGAATTTCACGTGCAGCCAACCCCGCAGGACCTGCTCCTACAATCACTGCATCTGTTTTATAGATTTTCTGTGTACCCTTATGTGTATACTTCATGGGGTGTGCAACAAAATCGTGAGGTATTTCGGCAACCTCACTGATATCATCGCAAAGGGTAATACAGATACGACGGATCTTGCCATCTACCAGCATTTCGCAGGCTCCGCATTTGCCAATACCACATTCAAGGCTGCGACTGCGGTTTTTCAAACTGTGACTGTGTACCGGAAAACCTGCCTGGTGCAATGCAGCGGCAATGGTATAACCTTTTGTGGCGAAAATCTCTTTTCCTTTGTAAAGAAAAGTTGTTTGTTCCCCTTTCCCGATTTTTAAAATGGGATGTTCCTTTATTTTCTGCATAGGGTGAATGTGCTGTTTTTAAAATCTTATCGGGTATTTTTTACCATGAATAAATTTGAAGGCAAACAATACCTTACGAATTGAACTGTAAGTATTTCCATCGCAAAGTTAGAATAATTTAAGGCAAAGCAATTTGCAGGGAGTTATTTATACTCATTCTAAATTTGGGCAGGAAGGTGAGAGGGTTGAGGTTGAGGTAGGGTTTGAGGTTGAGGTTCAGGTTGAGGGGGAACAGATATTTCTGAAACGATCATAGGCCTTTTCCCATCTTGCCCCATCGGTTGGAGTATAAATTTTCAGATCAAATGTATTTTTGATCAAATGCCGGATTTCTTCGATACTCTTTATTTCCCCTGATGCTTTTGCCTGCATACCGATATTTCCCAGCGCCGTACCTTCTACAGGTCCCGCCACTACCGTTTTACCAGTGGCATTGGCAGCATACTGGCAAAGGAGTTGGTTTTGTATCCCTCCACCAATAATATGTATTTTGTCAATTTTTACAGCGGTAATATGGGTAAGTTGCTCTAAAACCATGCGGTATTTCAGGGCAAGGCTTTCGAGAATCACTCTTACATACTCCCCTTTTGAGGCAGGTTTTTGCTGGTTGGTGCGCTGGCAAAAATCGTCTATTGCCCCGGGCATATCTGCAGGATTGAAAAACACCTGATCGTCGGGGTCTATGAAGGTTCCCGCTGGTTTTGCCTGCTCAGCCATTTTAACCAGATCGGCATAATGGTAAGTATTTCCGGGTTTATCCCACGATCTTTTGCAACCCTGTAGAATCCATATTCCCATAATGTTTTTCAACAGGCGATACCTGTTTTTATCAATCCCTTCATTGGAAAAATTCCAATCAAATGCTTTTTGAGATATCACGGGTTTTTCAGTTTCCACCCCCATCAGCGACCAGGTGCCAGAGCTGATAAATGCCCAGTTATCCTCCAGAGCCGGTACAGCAACAATGGCCGAACCGGTATCGTGCGAGCAAACCGAAACGATCTTTGTGTCTTTCAAACCTGTCTGCTTTTGAACAGAATGGCTAACATTGCCAAGCATTTCTCCCGGTTCAACAATATCATTTAGCAAAGAGGAATTCAACCCCGCACTTTGCAGCAGTTTTTCTTCCCAGGCATACTTTTGGGGGTTGAAAAGTTGCGTGGTGGTAGCAAAACTAAATTCAGTTTTTTGTACACCCGAGAGAAAATAATTCAGAAGGTCGGGCATGAAAAGCAACTTTTCGGCCTGTGCAAAGGCAAAATCATTTCTTTTGCTAAGTGCCCATATTTGATAAAGACTATTGAAGGGTTGCATGGATATACCGGTAAGCTGATAAATATCCCTGGGGTTCATTTTATGCTGATGAAAATCATTCATTGCTTCCGCCCCTTGTGGGTCGCGATAGGCAAAAGGAGTTCTGATTAATGAACCATCCCGGTCGAGAAGACCAAAATCTACCCCCCATGTATCGAATGCAATGGAATGAGGTTGCATATTTTCGCTCACAACAGTCTGTTTTAAACTCCTGATGATCTCCTCATAAAAACGGTAAACATTCCAAAAATAATGATCATTGAGTTGCAACAATCCAGTGGGAAACCGATATATTTCCCTGAATTCCAGTTTTTTGTTTTGAATGCTGCCAGCAACTGCCTTGCCACTTTCAGCGCCAAAATCAAAGGCAAGATAAACAGGGTTTGAAGTTGTATGGGTCATGATATCGGTTTTTTAAATTTTTCCGGAATGAATTCTACGCGAAAATAGCAATAATGATAAAAAAATAAAATTGAGATATGGGGTTGCATCTTGCAGAATGCTCAATCCGCAAGTTTCACCAGAAAATAATTTTTTTTACCTTTTTGTGCCAGAATATACTTCTCATTGAGCAAGGCATCACCGGTTATTTCAAAAGATTCTTCCACTTTGTTTTTATTGATGCTGATGCTTCCTTCTTTCAGAGCTCTTCTGGCTTCCCCTTTCGATTTTAAAATCTGCGTATTTACTGCTAAGAAATCAATGATGGGAATTCCTGCTGAGAGGTCAGAAGCAGAAATCTCAAACATCGGAACCCCTTCAAACACATCGAGGAGAACCTGTTCTGACAGGTTTCTGAGTGTGTCAGTGGTTCCTTTTCCGAACAGGATACCAGATGCTTCTACCGCTGCCAGATAATCCTCCTGGCCATGCACCCTGACTGTAAGGTCTTTGGCCAGTGCTTTCTGCAATTGCCTCAGGTGGGGTTGTTCCTTGTGCTCAAGGAGTATCTGTTCAATTTCTTCTTTTGAAAAAAGGGTGAATATTTTGATGTATTTTTCAGAATCTTCATCGGAGCAATTGAACCAAAACTGATAAAACTGGTAGGGCGATGTATACCTGGGATCGAGCCAAATATTGCCCTTTTCGGTTTTGCCAAACTTACCGCCATCTGCTTTTGTAATAAGCGGACAGGTGAGAGCAAAGGCTTCGCCGCCCGTTTTTCTGCGGATCAGTTCGGTGCCGGTAGTTATGTTGCCCCACTGATCAGAACCCCCCATCTGGAGTTTACAGTTTTTGGTTTGGTTGAGATGCAAAAAATCGTATCCCTGAACCAATTGATAAGTAAACTCAGTAAAAGAGAGTCCTGTTTCCAGTCTTTTCTTTACCGAATCTTTGGCCATCATATAATTTACAGTAATATTTTTGCCTACTTCGCGCAAAAATCCGAGGAAAGAAAAGTCTTTCATCCAATCGTAGTTATTTACAATTTCCGCTTTATTGTTACCGGTTTGGAAATCGAGAAACTTTTGCAGTTGTTGTTTGATGGCATCTACATTTTTTCTGAGCACCTCTTCTGAAAGCAGATTTCTTTCCTGGCTTTTCCCGCTCGGATCGCCGATCATACCGGTAGCACCACCCACCAGAGCAATGGGTTTATGCCCGGCCATTTGCAAATGTTTGAGCATCATGATAGAGACCAGATGTCCGATGTGCAAAGAATCGGCGGTCGGATCTATTCCCACGTATGCGGTTGTCATTTCTTTTTCGAGTTGCTCTGTGGTGCCGGGCATCATGTCATGTATCATGCCTCTCCATGTCAGTTCTTCTACAAAATTCATTTTAGAGGGTTGGTTAATTAGCATTGAAAAAACTTACTACTTACTTTATTTTTTAGTGTTTTCAAAAAAACCTTCAAAAGTACATACTATCAAACAAAAAAGACAAATTTTATTTTTAATTTTAAAAATGATACCTTCGTCGCATTTGCCGGGCAGGTTTTGAGATCAAAACAGCAACTGATTGAAATAATCTAAGATTTTCACCATGATATTATTAACAGGCGGAACAGGACTAGTTGGATCACATCTTTTGTACAGACTAACTTCTGAAGGCAATAAGGTACGGGCACTCAAGCGCCTGGAAAGTCAGATGGATATTCTTGAAAAGATTTTTCACTGGTATAACCCATCGGGTTATCAGGCGCAATTGAAGCTGATCGAATGGGTTGACGGGAATGTTTCAGATGTTTTGAGTTTGCAAGATGCCATCAAAGGCATAAAGCAGGTATATCACTGTGCCGCAGTGGTGTCCTTTATCCCTTCTGAGCGTCCTCAAATGTTGAAGATCAACATTGATGGAACAGCCAACCTGGTAAATGTAAGTTTAAAGGAGGGGGTTGAAAAGTTTTGCCATTGCAGCAGTATAGCTGCTGTTGGCAGGCCCGACAAAGGCACGTGGGTAGATGAATCTCTGATCTGGAAAACATCCAAAAAAAATTCCTACTATTCGATCAGTAAATTTGGAGCAGAACGGGAAGTTTGGCGTGGATCGGAAGAGGGCATGAATGTAGTGATCGTAAACCCTTCGGTGATCATAGGCCCCGGCGACCCCAACAGGAGCAGTGCCAGGCTGTTTACAACGGTAAAAAATGGTTTGCGCTTTTACAGCAGTGGTTCTACCGGGTTTGTTGACGCCCGCGATGTGGCTTCTGCCATGCATTTACTCATGGAAAGCGACATCAGCAATGAAAGATACATATTAAACAGTGAAAATATTTCTTATAAGTTACTTTTTGAAATTTTTGCTAAATATGCGGGTGTGCGCCCGCCGTTTTTCCGAGCAGGACGCACAATGAGTGAGATAGCCTGGCGGTTGGAAAAGATTCGCAGTTTGGTAACGGGAAGCAATCCGCTCATAACGCGCGAAACAGCCAGAAGCGCCAACAGTCGCTACGAATTTTCCAATGAGAAAGCACAAAGGGAACTCAACATCCGTTTTAAAACCGTGGAAGAGGCAGCCCAGAATACAGCAGCATTTTTTGAAAAGTATCCCGAATATCAGTAAATATCCTGGTTGGTTTTTTTCTTGATTATTTTTTGAGAGATCATGTAAAAAAGAAGCAGGATAAGCACAAAGACTGATATCCTTCCGATGTAATCACCCGTTTTCACATAAAAGGTCATTTTATTGTTTAAAGGTAAGGATTCTATGATCGTTTCTTTTTCCCACCATTGGGTAGTCTGGTAAAACTGTCCTTTGGGAGTAATGAAAGAAGAGATGCCCGTGCTGGCTGCCCTTGCGATGCTGCGCCTTGTTTCAATGGCGCGCAGCCGCGCGTAATGATTATGCTGGCGATATCCGGGTGTATCTTTCCACCATCCGTCATTGGTGAGGATAAAGATCAAATCTGCTCCGAGCCTGATCTGGTCGTTAACGTATTCACCGTAAATAGATTCATAACAGATCACAGGTGCCACCTTTGTGCTGCGATCCATCCCTTCGAAAACAGTCCTTTCTTTTTGCACGCCCAGACTACCGGCAGTACCGCCAAATCTTTCCACCAATCTTGCAAGGGGTTTGAGATAGGATGCCCAGGGCATTTTTTCAATGCCGGGCACCAGTTTCGATTTAAAATAATATTCGGTATCTCCCTGCGCGTTGATCAGTATAGCTGCATTGTAAATATCCATGTAGTAACCAATCTTTTCAACATACCTGGCAGTTTCCGAAAGGCTATCTCCCGATTCATACAACTGGTAAACCATCGCACCCGTAATCCAGGTAAGGGAATCGTAACGGGCGGTAAAATTTTTGATCTGCCGGTATCCATAATTTTCTTCGGGACGATCTCTCCATACCCCTCCCGGCAGCGCCGCCTCCGGAGCAATCACAAACCGGGTGTCTTCCGTAATTTTTTGCGCAGCCAGTTCGATCAACTCATCAGCCCATTGTTTTTCCTCGCTTTTTTCTTTTGGATTTGCATAAGGATCCCGCGAAGGCTGTACAATAACAATTTCGGCATGATCACCAGAAGGGATCTGATAATTGCTCCACATGACAAAAGAAATAATGGTGGGGGTAAGCAAAAAGAACAAGGTGATGATGCCCATTTGTGTTCTGTACTTGATGATCTTAAACTGCTCGAGGTTAGACAGATAAATCTCTCTTTTCTGTTTTTCGATGGCGTTCTCATCGGTAAGGTTTCTTTTTACGGTGATGGTTTGTACACTTTTGCTATACGCTTTGTAAATGCCAAAAAAACAAAGATTCATAATGATGATCCATGCTGTACCTCCCAGCACACCCGTATATTCGTACCATTGCACCACACGTGGCATGGTGGCAAAAGCATTACCGAGGTTGAGCCAACTCCAGCTCAGATCCCAGTTCATATGTAAAAACTCGAAACTCAACCAAAAGATCAGAAGAGAAACAGACCCCTGTTTGCCCGGCAATATACTTCTTGCAGCGTGCATAAGTGCAAATGGCAAAGCCATGAATAAGGCATTGAGAAAAACAGCAACCAATGCACCGGGAATGGTAGCATGTACAATCCACCAGGTAGTAAGTGCATTGAAAACAATAAAGGAAAACCAGGATAAAAGAAAAACAGCATATTTGCTGAACCTTTCCTTGTTGTTTAGCACAAAGTTCTCCATGATCAAAAGTGGTACCAGTGCAATAAAACTCAGCAGAGGCATGCCGTTTTCAGGCCAACTGAAGGTAAGCAGCAATCCACTGAGCAAACTCAGAGAAATCATCGCATTTTTTCGTGCCAACTTCATGTATAAATATTTTTGGTTTAAGGTTGTTGAAACAAATGTAGCCCTTCTTTTCTAAAAGACAACCTCCGGAAAAAATCAGTACCAGAGATAAGAGAAGTGCTGCAAAAAGCATCGTTTGTATGATTATTTTTTTGAAGATGCTAAATTAAAGGAAATATTGGACTTACCTGTTTTTTCTGTTTTAAATTATTTGAGTAGGGATATGCTTTATAATTTCTGAAACCTGTATTATATTTTTAGTCGTCCGACGAGCTGGAAGTCGTCGGACGACGGGCAAGCGGGATTGGGAGGACTGATCAATCGGAATTGCAAATTCCGCTTAGCCTGGGATGGGAAGTATTGGTAACAGCAAAGCTAAATCTCAATATTAATTTTTAACAAAGAACAAGTTTGCGGAAAGTGTTGGGAGATGCATCTGCAAACAAGAAAAAACCCTTTCGAAAAAAAACGAAAGGGTTCGAATCATAATTCAGGCAAATTATGAAAAGGTATTTTCAATTGAGCTCTTTATCCGCATTTGCTTTCTCCGCAATGTGTGCAGATCAGGCATCCCTCCTGGTAGATAACCGATTCCTGGTTGCATGATTTACATACGCGTCCCTGTGCCTTTGTGCCATCGGGTATAAATTTTTTGAGTGCCCGGGCAACTCCGTTTTTCCATGTATGCAATGTGTCGCCACTCAGGTTCATATCTTCAATCACATCTACAACAGAGGGCAGCGGCATCCCATGTCGAAGAATTCCGGAGATGAGTTTGGCATAATTCCAGTATTCCTTATCAAAAGATCTCGACAGTCCTTCGATGGTCACTTTATATCCATCGAGGTCTTCAAACTGGAAATCGTATCGCTTTTCCCCGGATGACATTTTATTTTTGATCACTTTGCCTTTTTCAACGTAGGGTGGCAGGTAAAAACCTTCTGCTTTACCTGTAAATATTTCATAAGGTCTGTCGTTAAGAATCCCCACAACAGCAACCCATTTTTCGGCATTGTTATTAAATCTTACCACCTCTGCATCAAGCACTTTAGGTCTCTTGGGAGCATTAGTTTCTTTGAATTCATTCTTCTTTTTCTTGTCGTTGTCGGTAACCAGCACACCCGAGCGTGACCCATCGCGATAGACAGTAACGCCCTTGCATCCGCTTTCCCAGGCTGTTTTATAAATTTCACCCACGAGTTCTTCGGTAACATCATTGGGAATATTTACCGTAACACTGATGGAGTGGTCAACCCATTTCTGCACAGCACCTTGCATAGAAACTTTTGAGACCCAGTCTACATCATTGGCGGTGGCTTTGTGGTAAGGCGATTTTTCAATGATCTGCGCGAGGTCTTCCTGTTTCATTTTTTTCACTTCGGTAATATCGTATCCGTTAATTTGGAGCCAATCCTCAAATTTATGATGGAAAACATTGTATTCTTCCCAGTGGTCGCCAACCTCATCAATAAAATCGACCCTCACATTTTTGTCGTTGGGGTTTACTTTTCTTCTTCTTTTATAGGCAACCATAAATACGGGTTCAATACCAGAAGTAGTTTGTGTCATGAGCGATACGCTACCTGTTGGGGCAATGGTAAGCAAAGCAATATTACGACGACCGTTTTTCTGCATGATTTCTTTCAGGGAAGGATCGGCATCGAAAAGACGATTGACAAAAGGATTGTTTTCTTCGCGTTTGGCATCATACACAGTGAAGGCACCTCTTTCACCGGCCATGATTGCAGATGAGCGATAGGCTTCGATGGCAAGTGTTTGGTGAATTTTCACGGAAAAATCAGTTGCTTCTGTTGTTCCGTAGCGGTATCCCAGGGCAGCAAGCATATCACCTTCGGCAGTAATGCCAACACCTGTGCGCCTTCCCTGAATACATTTTTCACGAATCTTTAACCAAAGGTCGCGTTCTACTTTTTTCACTTCTTCGGTTTCGGGATCTGCTTCGATCTTGGCAAGGATGGCATCAATTTTCTCCAGCTCCAGGTCAATAATATCATCCATAATCCGCTGAGCGTAGCGGGCATGTTCTTTAAAAAGTTCAAAATTAAAAGAGGCGTTGTCCTGGAAAGGATTTTCCACATAGCCAAAAAGGTTTACGGCCAATAGACGGCAGCTATCGTAAGGGCACAGGGGAATTTCGCCACACGGGTTGGTTGAGACGGTAGTAAAGCCATAATCGGCATAACAATCAGGGACTGATTCACGGATCACTGTATCCCAGAAAAGGATGCCAGGTTCTGCTGAGCGCCAGGCATTATGCACAATTTTGTTCCAAAGCGCACTTGCATCAATGGTTTTTTCATAAACAGGATTATCCGAATCAATGGGGTATTGCTGCACATAAGGTTTGTCATCTACCACGGCACGCATAAAATCATCGGTAATTTTCACAGATACATTGGCACCTGTTACTTTCCCTTCTTCCAGTTTTGCATTGATGAATCCTTCTGAATCGGGATGCTTAACAGAGACACTGAGCATCAAAGCACCTCTTCGCCCATCCTGTGCCACTTCGCGGGTTGAGTTAGAATATCTTTCCATAAAAGGCACCAGCCCGGTAGAGGTAAGGGCACTGTTTTTTACCGGGCTGCCTTTGGGGCGGATGTGGGAGAGATCATGCCCTACTCCACCCCGTCGTTTCATTAGTTGCACCTGTTCTTCATCCACCTTCATGATACCACCATACGAATCGGCATTTCTATTGCCAATAACAAAGCAATTTGACAAGGAACCGATCTGATATGGATTGCCTATGCCGGCCATGGGGCTTCCCTGCGGAACAATATATTTAAATCTTTCCAGGAGTGAAAAAACTTTTTGTTCCGTCATCGGATTGGGGTATTTATTTTCAATACGCGCAATTTCTCGTGCCAACCTTCGATGCATATCATCGGGAGTTCGTTCGTAAATATTGCCATGAGAATCTTTTAAAGCATATTTATTTACCCAAACACCCGCTGCCAGATTATCTCCTTTGAAATATTCGGCAGCTTTTTTCACTGCCTCGTTATAAGTATATTTTTTCAATTCTTTCGGAGGCGCTGCCCCAGTTTTTTTCCCCGTTGCAGGTTGCTCTTCATCTTTGTCAATCTGTGGCATTGGAGTGGTTCTTTTTCCCAAAACTTCATTGTATAAGTTTGTAGATTCCTCTTGTTTTTGTTGTTTTGTTAATACTTGTCCTGCTTCATTTTTGTCCATGATTTTCCGAAGTTTTGATTTTATATATTGTAATTAAATTATTTAAGTTTTGGCTAGAAGAAATCAGAAATTTCTGTTGGGAATTTTGATACAGCGAAGATAAAAAACAAAAGCCTTGCCCCTTCCGAGAGATTATTAACAATCGGCGAAAGTTTTCAACGAAGGGGATTAATTCTTTGATTAAGAATATATTAAAAATGACAAAATCAGGGGTTCGTTGAACTTTGTCTAACATTTGTTTAAACAAAGAAACAGGTTTTCGGAAACGGGAAAATCATAAAAACCTCACAGGCAGCAATCAATAAAAAAGAAAGCATAAAGAAAGAAAACACCTGTCTGGCATTTCATCGTTGATTTTCGCCAGATGGATGTTTCTTTTGCAATGTAAAAGGAAAAAACCGGAGAAATAAAACAGAAAATTGTCTTATTTAGTGCTTGCAAGAAAACGCCAATTGCTGCGTTATGCTCGCCTTCAAAACAGTC
>CAZPVB010000107.1:0-13012 GCA_964589855.1 uncultured Bacteroidales bacterium | reverse complement strand
GCATCACATAAACATCGCTGATGCCAAACATATGATCAACATCTTCTCCCTTCAGAAATCCGGTAAAGTGGAATTTATTCGCAATACCCAGTTTAGCCACTCTTCGGATCATTTTTGGCAACATATCGCCACTGCCCGCCATCACAAATCTTACGTTGTTATCTAATTTGAGGACTTTATTGGCTGCTTCAATAAAATATTCCGGTCCCTTCTGATAGGTTATTCTTCCCAGGAATGTTACAATTTTTTCATCAATATTTTTTTTGTAAGCAGATGCAGAGGGGTCTTTTTCTGTAGGTTCAACACCATTATAAACCGTAACTACTTTATGAGGACTTACGCCATAACGGTTAATAACGACGTTTCTTGTCAAATCACTGACTGCAACAACCATATCAGCAGCATGCATTCCTTCCCGCTCTATATCGTAAACACTTTGGTTTACCTGATCGCCCGAACGATCAAATTCAGTAGCATGCATGTGCACTACCAATGGTTTTCCACTGATTTTTTTTGCTTCTTTTCCTGCCAGATAGGTGAGCCAATCATGTGCGTGAATAATGTCAAAATTTTCCGATCGTGCAATTTCAACTGCTACCATGGCATATCGTTTTACCTCCTCCATAAGGTTTTTTCCATATCCGCCTTCAAAATCGAATTGATAACTTGTCAGTTGTTTTTTCTCCTTTTGCGTGGCCGTTTCAATCTTTTCTACGATGTGGTAATATTCTTCATCAGAGGTATAAGGCAGTAAAGTGGAGTCTACTTCTAAATAAGAAAGGTTTTGCTGATGTTCTTTAAATACATCCTCCATTACGTTTACCCTTATCTTGCTCGCGTTAAGCAAGTCAATGGATCCCGGTTTTTCGTCACCATATGCTTTGGGTACAACGAAAACAATATCAACACCGCATTTGAGCAGTGCTTTGGTAAGTCCATAACAGGCGGTACCCAATCCTCCTGAAATATGTGGGGGAAACTCCCATCCAAACATTAAAACCTTCATAAGCTGTTTTGTACTAAAAATAAATAATAAGAATGGTTTATAATAGCATTTAATGATTCATTGCTTTTTCCATGTCTTTGATCATTCGTCGGATACGCAGTAATTCTGCTATGCTGGGGGCAAAAGATATGGCCCCTTTACTTTGGTGGGGAGGGTCACCTTCAAAAAATTCTGAAATATTTCCGATTCCATCTTCGGTCATATCTTCCTGAAAATTCTCATATACTTTTTTGATGTAATCCAATCCGCTTTCCTTGTATATTTTCAGGTATGCCTGGCTGAAATGCCCAAGCAACCAGGGATATACTGTACCCTGGTGCAACGCAAGGTCCCTTTGTTTTTCGTTGCCCGAATAATTTCCTCTGTAATTGGAATCTTCAGGTGTAAGGGTTCTGATTCCTTTGTGGGTAAGTAGTTGTTTGATGGTAATATCGATGATATTCATGATATTAGAATCGCTCAGAGGAGTATAGGGCATGGAGGCAGCAAGGATCATGTTGGGTCTTACACTCATATTCTGGAAACCATCGATCATAAAATCGGCAAGATATTCTTTTTCCGGGTTCCAGAAAACCTCCATGAAGTGATGCGCTGTTTTTTCTGCTATTTCTTTCCATTTATTTGCAAACGCCAGGTCTTTGATCTGTTGTGCTATTTCAACAGCAAAGATTAAGGCGTTGTACCACAAGGCATTCACCTCTACCGTATAACCGTGTCTGGGAGTAACCGGTCTGCCGTCAATGGCAGCATTCATCCAGGTTACATCCGAATTCCAGGGATTGATAAATATCAATCCGTTTTCATGCATAGTAAGCAGATCATTGCCCGCTGCATAAGATTCGATGATATTTTTCACTACTTTAAAATAGTGTTCCTGGATATCCTTTTTGTTTTTACCATTATAATGGCATTGCTGGAGTGCCCAAATAAACCAGAGGCTGGTATCTGCAGATCTGTAGGTGGTATTTTCTCCTCTTCCGGTTTCAGGGAAGAAAGGGCCGCTCATTTGAGCGATCATAGTGTCCATTACATCCCGGCATGCTGTAAGGTTTGTTTTTGCCAGGGAAAGCCCCGGAAGAGAGATAAAAGTAAAGCGACCGATGCGATCGTACCAGGGATAACCGGCGATAATGTCGGTACCCTGATCGTGAGAATAAAAGAATTGTTCAGCTGAATTTTTCAGGCAGTTGCCATAGGAATTTCTCGGAGTTCTTAATTTTGATTCCTTTGTGAAGTTTTTACTGATCAACAGAGGATTGGTCTCCTGTGTGCCGGCAGCAAAAAGAACACTCTCTCCTTTTTTTATCGGAACCTCAAAAAATCCAGGGACATAAAGGTCTTCCCTGTATTCGTACCCACGTTCTTTCTCATGGTAATATTCCAGATCATTGTACCAGTCTGGTGTATGGATATATTCTGCCTTTTTTTTGCTGAATTGCATATATAATGGAGAATACCCCTGATACATGCGGGTTTTGATACCATTAGGAACGGTTTCATACTTTGTATCGAGATAAATGTTTTTTTTGCTGAGTTGATGAATGCTTCTGAAAGCAAGAAAGGGTTTAATTCTTAGTAAAGTGGGAGATTGTGCTTCTACTAATGTATATTTTATGATCACTTTTTCTTCATTGGTAATAAACAGTGTTTCTTTAGTTAGCACAACACCGCCTACTCTGTAGGTTACTTTAGGAATAATATCGGCAGAATAATCCCTGACATATTTATGTCCTTTTGGTGAATATGTATTAGGGTATCTGTTGATCCCAATATTAAATTCAGCTTCGCGCTGTATAATCGTTTCTTCCACTTTTGAAAGCAATACATGGGGCGTATTTCCCAAAAGGGGTTGCGGACTGATAAGCAATCCATGATATTTCCTTGTATTGCAACCTATGATTGTGTGACATGAAAATGAACCGGCACGGTTGCTACGCAACATTTCCTTGGATAAGGAATATTCCAGGTTAACAAGCTGATTTTTGTCGAAGTTGATAAAACTCATATTTTCAAATTAAGAGAATTTCTTACAATTTCCTCGCTACTTTTAAGCAAAATTACTCATTTTTTAATAGGTATTTTATGTTTAAATGCAATTATATTAAAATTAATAAGCGGAAAAACTGTTTGAAAAGTGGGTTTGACTATACTATTTAATTTATAATCTGCCCTCTCAACACAATAATTCCACATTTGTTTGACCCATTTAAAATATGATCATCTACCTCTGTTTTATCTTCATCCATATAACCCGAAAACCAAATCTTTTACTGAATTAGTGCTTGCAAGAAAGCGCCAGTTGCTGCGTTATGCTCGCCTCCAAAACAGTCATTTACGAAAAGTGAACTCCTTAAGATTAAAAAACCTCGCAAGCCTTGTCTTTGACGGTTTCTTATCAAAGACACAAAAAATAAGTGTTTTCTTGCTGACACTAATTAGTAAAAATGTTGGACAATGTCCTTTTTACATTGGAATTCTTAATAATGATGTAGATAAAAATGTAGGTAAAAAAAAAGATCGCAGCAAATGAACCCTCTATGATTTGTCTTTAAACATCTACGAGGATGACCATCAGCAGAAATGAAATCCTGATAACAGCGATTTTATCAGGCAATCACTTATCATCACAGATTTTTATCTGCGAAAATCACTATTGTGAAAAGTAGAAAGGGTGGTAGCGGTTCGTTCAATTTTATTATACAGCAAACCAAATAAAATATAAATGTTCTCAAAAAGTTCTGCCAAAAACCTGATATTTTCTAATTTTACCCTCAATTAATATCCGAAAAGATTACTTTTGGGAAACGAATTAGTAAAATATTCCCCTTTTTATAATCAGTAAACTACGAATGAGCATGAAACAGACAAGAAGAACATTTGTGAAAAACATGGCCGTGGGCGCTACCGGAATAACGCTTGGCGGGATGGGATTAAGTGCCAAAGCTTACAGCAATATTATGGGATCCAACGATCGGCTGAATGTAGCGATCATTGGTTTGGGCAGAAGATTAGGCGCTTTTATCCCACCTTTTGCTGACACCAATAATAATGTACGGCTGGCATACCTTTGCGACGTAATGAAAAGTCAGAGAGAAAACGCAGCGAAGCGTTTCTCCGAAGTGATTGATTATAAACCTGCACTGGAAAATGATGTAAGACGCATCATGGAAGACGAAAATGTAGACGCACTCATCCATGCTACTCCAGATCACTGGCATGCACCCGGGGCTATTATGTCTGTGAAAGCGGGCAAGCACGTATATGTTGAAAAACCCTGCAGTCATAATCCCCGTGAAGGTGAACTTCTGATAGATGCCATGAACAAATACGGAAAAGTAATACAGATGGGAAACCAGCAACGTTCTTCATCTGAATCTATTGAAATTGTGCGTGAGATACATAATGGTGTGATTGGAAATGCTTACAAAGCCACTGCTTTTTATTCCAATGCCAGGGGCGAATCGCCTGTGCCTGTGGCAGCTCCTGTTCCCGAAGGTTTAGACTGGGATTTGTTCCAGGGGCCTGCACCACGGCAGGAATACAAACACGATACCTGGGACTATAACTGGCACTGGTATGGTTGGACATGGGGAACAGCGGAAACCGGAAACAATGCAGTACATGAACTGGATATTGCGCGGTGGGCATTGCAGGTTAAATATCCATTGAGGGTGGAAGTGAATGCCGGAAAACATCATTTTCCTGATGATGGATGGACCATGTATGATACCATGATGGGAACACTTTACTATCCGGAAAATAAAAGCATTGAATGGGATGGCAAAAGCCGCAATGCATATAATACTTATGGATCAGGCAGGGGTACTATTATTTATGGAACAGAAGGAACCGTTTATGTTGACCGTGGTGGTTACCGGTTGTACGATCGGGGTGGAAATGTTATACGCACCAGCGAATCTGGCGGTGATGAAGGAGGAACCGCCCTTGGCGGAGGTGGAGACATGTCTACACGTCATGTGGTGAATTTCTTCAATGCTGTAAGAGAAACAGAATCTCCACGTTCACCCATAAGTGAGGGTGCCATCAGCACTCAAATGGGGCATTTGATGAATATCTCCTCCAGACTGGGAAAATCCTTTGATATCGATATTACAACCGGTCGTGCTTTCGACAGGGATGCAATGGCACTTTGGGGTCGGGAATATGCTCCCGGATGGGAACCTGTAGTTTGATCAAACACACAATTTAATTTGAAACCAATAAAAAAAGGATTCTGCCTTAGGCGGAATCCTTTTTTGTTTGAGTTTACTTATCCTGGTTTTTCCAGAAAATAAAAATAAATGGAGCAAACGTTTGCGCATATAAAATTTAATAATTATTTTCGCAACGTTAAAATTTTCATCTGTTTATAATTTGATTAAGTCGGTCAGATGGAGCTCACCAAAACTCCGGTTTTGTATCTTTGTCATTGCCACGGAATATAATCATCCGCGTGTGTGTTAATTATATTGTCATGGCTCGGTTCATCTGTTTATAATTTGATTAATTCGGTCAGATGGAGCTCGCCAAAACTCCGGTTTTGTATTTTTGTCCATGCTGCGAATTATCATCATCCGCGTTTGTGTCAAAATTATTGTCATGGCTCGGTTCATACTTTTTTAAACCTAACAAACCATTTCATGAAAATTAAATCCCTGTTCTGTCAATCGGTTATGATTGTTATTGTTTTATTTTTAACACAACAGTCTTTTGCCGGTATTTATCCCCGTACTGATACACTTTTTATCCCACAAACGCAGGATATACCCTCCATAGATGCAATGATAGATGATCACATCTGGGATCAGGCAGAATGGAACCCCATCGATCAGGTTTGGATGCCCTGGAATAATGAAGCCGCAAATCTTGATCAGGAAAACGGTCTTGAGCTATATGATGGAGCAGATGATTTTACAGGCAATTTCAAAGTTCTGTGGTCGCAGGAAACAAATCTGTTGTACTTTTTGGTAGAAGTAACCGATGATATTTTCGTTGATGGATATGTGTACCCCAATGGTGGTTATCCTAATTACGATATTGTAGAAGTATTTATTGATGAGGATCGCTCGGGAGGATTGCATGTTTTTGATGGCACCGGCAATGTGGCACAGGACTGGGGCACCAATGCTGAAAACGCTTTTTCTTACCATATTGCCCCTTCAACACCTCAGGAGGGAATTGTGCAAAACAATATGCATGTACTTGATATTGCTGGTACCAGCTGGGGAGACAATTATATAGCTGATTATGCCAGTCATTTGCCCGAATTTGCCCTGTTAAAAACAGGCAACTCTTACGTTTGGGAATTTTCAATGATTGTGCATGATGATTCTTATGATCCTAATGACCCGGAAAATAGCGTCGTTACTATCAAAGAGGGAAAGATCATGGGACTATCTTTAGCATATTGCGACAATGATGATCCAACACAAATACAAAGGGAACATTTTTTTGGGTCGGTGGAAGTACCCCTTGCAAACCACAACGATCACTGGAAGCAGGCAGATTTTTACGGAGTGGCAAAATTGGCACCTTCCGGAAGTGTTTCTGCTAATCCTGACCTGGAGGATATCAGTGATAATATGCATGTTCATTTAAACAACAACAGACTAGTCCTTTCTTACACCTCCGGTGAAAATGGAAATACCCTTGTAAGAATCATTGATGTGTTGGGTAAAGAGGTACATAATTCCTCACACCAAAAACAAACAAAAACAATACACCGTGAGATACCAACAGACAATCTCTATCCCGGAATCTATATTTTGCATGTCTTTGATGGAAGAAGAAACAGTTCTTTAAAAATACTTATTCCCTGAAAATTCATTAAAAAGATAGAGCATGGATATATTGATATATTGAGCGGGAAATAACCACATGTCAGATGTTATTAAACCCACGCTCTATCTGAAATTCCAGTCCTACTAATACTTGTTATGCTATGCAATTTGGACATTTTGACGACGAGAAGAAAGAATATGTGATCTCGCGACCCGACACTCCCCGATCCTGGAGCAACTATCTGGGAAACACCGGTTATGGTGCCATTATAACCAACAATGCCGGGGGGTATAGTTTTTATAAGTCGGGTGGTATGGGGCGTTTCATGCGGTTACGTTTCAACAGCATACCCATGGATCAGCCCGGAAGGTATATATACCTGTACGACCGTGATAAAAAAGATTTCTGGTCAACTTCATGGCAACCGGTGGGCAAATCCCTTGAAAAGTTTAGTTCCGAGTGCAGACATGGGACTGCTTACACTGTTATTTCATCACTTTATGATCATATTGCCACCCAAACAACTTACTACGTTCCTTTGGGTAAAAATTATGAGGTATGGCATGTAAAGATCGCTAACCATGATTCAGTAAAAAGAAATTTACGTGGATTTACTTACGTTGAATATGCTTCAAACTGGAATGCTATAGACGATCTGCTCAATATTCAGTATGTCCAGTACATCACACAAATGAAATTGCATGATGGTATCATTGACCATGCAACAAACCCAAATATTCCCGAAATGCCTGAAAATTTCAAAGAAAAAGATCAGGGCAGGCATACCTTTCAGGCACTTGCAGGGGTTCAACCCACAGGTTTTGATACCGACCGGGAGCAGTTTTTGGGCAATTACCGCACCTATGCCAATCCATTGGTTGTGGAAAGAGGTGAAGCAACCGGATCAAAAGCTTATGGCGACAATGCCTGCGGAAGTTTGCAATTTGATTTGCCATTACAACCGGGTGTAACACATGAATTTGTTGTACTGCTTGGGATAGGAAAAGCCGCAGAAGAAGGCAAACAGGTACAACAGGCTTACTCCGATCTGTCGGTTGTTGAAAACGAATTAAGTCAATTGCGTAATTACTGGCATGTAAAAATGAAGGGTTTTGCAGCCCAAACACCCGATAAAGAGTTGAACAGCACCATTAATACCTGGGGTATATACAACAGTTTGATCACCTTTGCCTGGTCAAGGGCTGCTAGTCTGATCTATTCAGGCATCGATCGTGATGGTTTGGGATACCGTGATACCGTGCAGGATTTTCTGGGCGTAATGCATGCCATTCCCGAAGAAACACGCCTCCGCCTCGAACTGATGATCACCGGACAGGTGTCTACCGGAGGTGCCATGCCTGTGGTTTTACCCTTTTCGCATGCCCCCGGAAAAGAAAAGGCACCTGATGAAGGTGAATATCGCTCAGATGATGCACTTTGGCTTTTCAATGCCGTACCTGCTTATGTTAAAGAGACGGGTGATATTGATTTTTATAAAAAAATACTTCCTTATGCAGATGCAGGAGAAGACCCTGTGTTCAGACACCTGAAAAGGGCCATCGAGTTTAGTCTTGAACGATCCGGGCAGCATGGTCTGCCATTTGGTTTGAACGCCGATTGGAATGACTGCCTGAGATTTGGACATACAGGAGAGAGTGTATTTGTAGCACTTCAGCTGCGTCTGGCACTCCGTGAATATATGGAGATAGCACGAATACTTGATGACGATAAAGAATATAATTGGTCAGAAAAACTACTTTCCGATCTCGATGAAAACCTGCAGGAACATGCATGGGACGGCCAATGGTTCCGGAGAGGTTTTCGGTTTGATGGAATGAAATTTGGCAGCAGTGAGGTAGAGGAAGGAAAGATCTTTTTGAATACCCAGACCTGGGGTGTGATAAGTGGTGCTGCCGATCAGGAACAGGGTCGTAAAAGTATGCAGAAGGTAAACGATATGTTGGCCACCCCATATGGTCTGGCTTTGTGTGATCCCCCATATACAAAATCAGATTACAATATTGTTCGCGCCCAGTTGATGAATCCCGGATTAAAAGAGAACGGAGGTATATTTATTCATACCCAGGGGTGGGGAGTAATGGCCGAAACCTTGCTTGGTAATGGAAACAGAGCGTATGAATACCTGCGTGCATATTTACCGGCGGCTTACAACAACAAGGCCGAGATCAGGGAAATTGAACCCTATGTGGTTTGCCAGTCAACCCACGGCAAATACAGTCCGAAGTTTGGTGCTTCAAGAGTTCCCTGGCTCAGTGGTTCCGCTACATGGACCTACTATGCCATCACTCAATACCTCTTGGGTATAAAACCCGATTATTACGGGATAGTGATAGATCCTTGTGTACCTGATTATTGGACAGAGTTCTCCGTTGTAAGAATCTTTCGTGATAAAAAACTGGAGATCACATTTGAAAACCCGGAAAAAGTACAGAAAGGGGTAAAAAAGATTTGGCTCAACAATCGTGAAGTACAGGGCAATTACATTTATTTTTTGGATTTATTTACACACAATCAGCTCAGAGTGATTATGGGAAAAATTTAATTCACCTTTAAATCAGTAAAATATGTCGCAAGTAAGTTTCAAGGAAAAGTTAGGATTTAGTCTTGGAGAGTATTCTTCGAGTGTGGTATGGCAAACGCTCATGTTCTTTTTACCTTTTTTCTATACCGATACTTTTGGTATTACAGCTGCCTCGGTAGCACTGATGTTTGGTGTTGTAAGAATATTCGATGCCTTTACAGACCCTATCATGGGAATCATTGCCGATAGAACAGAAACCCGTTGGGGAAAATTTCGCCCCTATATTTTATGGTTGGCTGTGCCTTATGGATTGGGGATCGTACTCATGTTTACCACACCGGCTTTTTCTGAAAGTGGAAAACTGATCTATGCTTATATTACGTATTCTTTCATGATGCTTATTTATACTGCCATCATGATTCCCTACAATTCCCTGATCGGTGTAATATCTCCCAATCAGAGCGAACGTACAAGTGTTTCATCCTATAAATTTGTTTTTGCTTATGCTGCAGGTTTTTCAGTGCAGTTGTTGATCATTCCTATGGTAGAAAGATTGGGGGTGGGGGACGCGGCAAGAGGATATCAATTGACCATGGCTATTTTCGCTACAATCAGTGTTATCTTCTTTTTTGTTGCTTTTGCTTCCGTTCGCGAAAGGGTAAAACCTTCTGCCGATCAGGTATCAAGTCTGAAAAAAGACCTGAAAGACCTGATGCATAACAAACCCTGGATCATCTTATTTTTTGTCTCTTTATTTACCCTCGTATATGTAGCCATCAGAAGTGCTGATATTTCCTACTATTTCAAGTATTACCTGGAGCGGGAGAGTGAAATGGGTACCTTCATGGCTGTGGGTACCGCCTGCGTGTTGATTGGCGTATTGCCCACACGATATCTTTCTTCCAAAATCGGAAAAAAGAAACTTTATATTTACTCTATGATCATTGTAGCCTTGTCTTCACTTGTTTTTTATTTTGCAGGTCCTGATGATATTGTTTTGATTTATACAGCACAAATCATTTTTTCACTTGCCTCCGGTCCAACCATGCCTCTGCTTTGGTCTATGCTTGCCGACACGGCTGATTATTCGCAATGGAAAAATGGCAGAAGAGCAACGGGCCTGGTTTATTCGGCTGCCACTTTTGCCCAGAAATCGGGTTTTGCTCTCGGTGGTGTGGTAGTGATGGGACTGTTGTCGATGTATGGTTTTGTGGCCAATCAGGGGCAAACAGAAACATCCATACAAGGTATCAGGATGGCCATAAGTTTTCTGCCTGCCCTGATTGCCATGCTTGCCGTGATCATGCTGTTTTTTTATAATCTGAATGATGCCACCGTGGTATCCATTGAAAAAGAACTGAGAGCCAGAAGTGAGAAAAAAGATAATGTCTAAGTCTTAAAAAATTATATGCTCAATAAAAAATTATGGGTTACAGAAAAATGGGAAGTGGAGCTAATAGAATCCAATGATGACCTGAACCTTCAGAATGAAAATGAGGTGCTGGTCAGGAATCACTTTACCCATTTGAGTGCTGGAACAGAATTGGCCTGTCTTTCGGGTTTCGAGGGCTGGTTTCAGTTTCCTGATTCACCTGGATACACTGGAATTGGAGAGGTCATTGCAAAGGGATCTGCGGTGGAAAAGGTGCAAAAAGGTGATCTGGTTTATACCTACAGCACTCATTCACAGTATTTCAAACTCGATACTACCGACCGGTGGCATGGCGTGTGTGTGCCGATACCTTCCGGGATTAATCCTGAATGGGCAACTTTTACGCATATGGCAGGCATTGCCATGACTGCCTTGCGCATCTCCCATGTCGAACTGGGTGATCATGTGCTGGTTACAGGGCAGGGTGTTATCGGAAATCTTGCTGCACAGTTGGCGCAATTACAGGGTGCTATTGTAATTGCCACTGATTTGGATGATAACCGTTTAAAAATATCTCAGTCCTGCGGGATAGCACATACAATAAATTCGGAAAAACAGAATTTGAAGGAATATCTGATGGAGATTACCAGCGGAAAAGGGGTGTCATGTTATATTGATGCCACAGGTCTTGCACCAGTAGTGAACCAAACCGCAGATATGGTTGCCCTCAATGGGGAGATCATTTTGCTGGGTAGCCCGAGGGCGCCCTTCAAAACCAATCTTACAAACTTTTTGGGGCATTTTCATTACATTCCATTCAATCATAACCTGAAAGGAGCCCTGGAGTTTTCCTTTCCTACTCATCCTGATGATTTTTCCAAACATTCTATCGAGAGAAATGCACAAATAATTCTGGAACTGATCAAAAGCGAGAAACTGCTGATCAAACCTTTCTATTCGCATGAGGTATCTCCCCAAAATGCACAACAGGTATATGAAGGTTTGCGCGACAGACCGGATGAGTACATAGGAGTGGTATTCAACTGGAAGGATATTGATTAGGCGTATTGAAGAATGCTTATTTGCTCGTTGATTCTTTTTCGGTTATATTTTTGTTTGTAGAATAACTTATTGAGTCTCTTCATTACTTTTAAAAAAGACATATTATGCATACAATTGGAATCATTGGTGCCGGAATGATAGCCGAAAAGCACCTTGACAATATCAGTAAAAACCCACGCCTGGAGGTTACTTATGTTGCTGATCTGGACCCAGATCGCCTGGTCAAGGTTGCCAAAAAGTATAAAATAAAAAAAACATCCACCGATTACCATGATATTTTGCATAATAGTGCAGTAGAGGCGGTGCTCATTTGTACGCCTCCTCATCTTCATAAGGCAATGTTTATAGATAGTTTAGAAGCGCACAAACATGTTTTTCTGGAAAAACCTGCATCCATGACCTTGCAAGAATTGGATGAAATGATCGACATGCAGAAAAAGTATCCTGATATGCGGGTTTGTGAATGTTCTGCCCGCCATTCGCGCCTGCAACCCAAATTTGATGTTGTAAAAAAAATCATAGATTCCGGAAAACTTGGCGATATTTATTATATACATCATAATTCGCTGTGGCGAAATGGACGGCCTGGTATTGAATACAACCCGGAAGCCAAATGGTTTATGAATAAAAAACTTTCAGGAGGAGGGCCTTTATTTGATTGGGGGGTATATGATCTGTCTTTTCATTTGGGTGTAATGGGAGATAAACCAGAGTTGGAAAGCATTAAGGATGTTTTTCTCAAATCCGGATTGGATGCTTATGACCCTGGAAATCTCGTTTACGATATAGAAGAGATGTTTGGTGTGCACATGACCCTGAGCGGTGGCATCCGTTATTTCTGGGAAAGAGGTAATCATGGAAATATGGATGTTCCTAATGAAACCCGTATTTACGGAACCAGGGGAGGATTGAAATTTGGATTTTGCTCATGGGATTCAGAAACGATCCATTTGTATGATTATGATGAAAACGGAAAACCACAACAATCAGAAATGAAAATTGATATGAAGGGGCATTCTGATGATGCTGCCCTGATAGATCATTTTGCCGATATACTTGATGGGAAAGTACTACCCGCAATGCCCCTGGAAAAGGTTCGCAAACACCTTGATATAATCTGGAAGTGTTATGAAAATGCTGATTAAAAGCATTGAGCAGTTACTAATTGTGGAAAATTATAAACAGATGAACCCGAAACTCAAAATACATTGCCTTCAGCATGTTCCTTTTGAAGGTTTAGCACAAATAC
>CAZPVB010000106.1:0-13052 GCA_964589855.1 uncultured Bacteroidales bacterium | reverse complement strand
GTTACCAATACTCTTCTCATTCTCGTTTTGCGGATTGCAAAGGTAGAAAGTTTTTTGTTAACTGCAATATTTTTATTCAATAAAAGGAAAAAACACGGAATGGGGTATCGCGCTAAATTTGAGGCACTTACACCTGTAGTTGTCTTTCAAATGAATCAAGAGGTTATTTTTGAAGAAATTTATCAAATAAAAACCTTACTCAAGCAGTTCGTTAACGATTTTTTCTATGGATAGTCCTTCTGCTTCAGCTTTATAATTGCGAACTATCCTGTGGCGAAGTATAGATTCTGCAATGGCATTCACATCTTCGATATCGGGTGAATATTTTCCATTGATTGCAGCATGACATTTGGCACCAATGATTAAATATTGAGATGCCCTTGGTCCGGCCCCCCAATTGATATATTCTTTTGTGATCCTGGGCGCCTTATCAGAACCAGGACGCGTTCTGGAAGCAAGCCTTACTGCATACTCCACAACATTATCAGGAACGGGTATTCTCCGGATAAGTTTTTGGTACTGAATAATATCCTGAGCATTAATGATCACCTCAAGTTGTTTATCAATATCTGCCGTAGTACTTTTAACCACTTGTACTTCTTCTTCGAAGGATGGATAATCCAGCCAGACATTGAACATAAAACGGTCGAGTTGTGCTTCAGGCAAAGGATAGGTTCCTTCTTGCTCGATTGGATTTTGTGTTGCCAGAACGAAAAAAGGATGGTCGAGCTGATAAGTAACACCAGCAGCAGTCACAGACTTTTCCTGCATGGCTTCAAGCAGGGCAGATTGTGTTTTGGGGGGAGTACGGTTAATCTCATCGGCAAGAATAATATTGGAAAAAACGGGCCCGGGGATAAACCTGAAATTTCGGGATTCATCAAGAATCTCAGTTCCGATTATATCAGAAGGCATTAAATCGGGTGTAAACTGTATTCTATTGTACTTAAGTCCCAGCGTTTTTGCTATGGTATTCACCAAAAGGGTTTTAGCCAATCCAGGCACCCCCACAAGCAAGCAATGTCCTCGACTGAAAATAGATATGATCACCTTGTTAATTACCTGGTCTTGTCCAACGATAATTTTAGCAATCTCCTTTCTGAGTGCCTTGTGCATTTCTGCGAAAGCATCAATAGCTTCAACATCAGATTTATATTCCATAATTGTAATTTATCATCAATAATATTTTACTGGTAAGCGCTATGCCTTTACCTTTTTCAAAAAATTCACACAAGATCATATTGAATGAAAGTAACTTAATACCTGACTGAATTAACAGTTATCTCATATTCTAAATCAATGCATATTACTTTCGGTTACCGGTGAGATCTTTTGACTTTTTCCAATCAGCAGAAAATTCGCAATGATCAAAATCATTACCGATATGTATAAATGTAGTGTTTATTTTTTTATTTATCCAATTTTGAACTTCTTTCATTTTCTTTTCTTCCAGCGCAAGTTGTTGTATGAAATCATAATCGGTTTCCAGAGAAGCAGTATGGGCTTCAATCCTGTCAAGAATTTTTACAATTCTGAATCCTTGTTTTCCTTCCTCATTCGAAAAAGGTACGGGTTTGGTAATGTCATTGGCTTCAAGCTTTTCAATAGCAAAGAAGAGATTTTGATCAATCTCCTCATTTTTAAATCTTGTAGTATTTGTATAGGGATTCATTACCACCCCTCCATTAACCTTATTGGGATCATCTGAAAATTTTCTTGCCGCCCTTTCAAAAGAGAGCGAATCTTTAAGGATCAAATCCCTTATGCTATCCAGTTTGTTTCTGGCCTGGTTAAGTTGTAAGGGACTGATCTGAGGTTGCATTAAAATATGCCGTACATTTATTAAGTCTCCTCTTCTTTCAATCATTTGAATGATATGATACCCGGCCTGTGTTTCAATAATTTCGGATATCTCACCGGGGGCTAATCCATAGGCGGTAGCTTCAAATTCAGGATATAGTTCGCCTCTGCCATAAAAACCTAATTCTCCACCTTTTCTGGCTGAACCGGGATCCTCCGAATAAAGAATTGCCATTGTTTTAAAACTTTCTCCTTGCAAAACCCGTGTTCTGATCTCATTCAAGCGGTCGATTGTACGCTCTACTTCTTCAGGATCAAACTCAGGCATGATGGTGATGTGTGCAAGTTTCGTTTCACTTTCTACTGTGGGGATACTGTCTTCAGGAAGATTCCGGAGAAAATCTCTGACTTCAGAAGGTGTAACTCTTATATCTCCGGTAATCTGGGATTCCATCATCTGGCTCAATTCCTGTTCCCTGACCATAGGACGAAATTCATCTTTCAATTCGTCGATGCTCTTGCCATAATAAGCTTCCAGTTGCTCGCGGGATCCTATTTGTTGAATAAAAAACCTTAACCGACGATCGAGGACTTGCTCTACCTGATTATCTGAAACTTCAACGCTATCAAGAATAGCTTGATTATACAATAATTTCTGGTAAAGCATGTCATCCAGAATCTTACACTGTGAATTTTCCTGAAAATCAACGCCCTGAGATTCCAGCTGGCGTTCCTGATTATACAAGTCAGATTTTAGAATTGGACTATTTGCTACAACCGCAACTACCCGGTCAACAACTACAGGTTCCTGACCATATACATCGTCAACAACTGAAGAGATGATGAAGGTTAAGAAAAAGAATGAAAGAAGTTTATAGTTCATTTTTTTTGATTTTTCATTGATTAATATTCAGAAAAAAACACTTAAATAAGGGCGAAGATCGATTCTTATAATTGATTTTGAAGTATCCTTCTATAAAATTTACAGAATTCAATATCTAATTTATGATACCATATTTTGTTTCTCTCTTTAATTTTCGATTTATTCGTTTTGCTTGTTCTAAAAATTACTCTTTTACAATCACAAAATCTTTGTCTTCACAACTATGATATGTGCTGAAATGAGTATATGATTTATTTCAGACTTCCGTTAATTTAGGGTTTCTATTTAAGGAACCAGCTACCCGCAAAATTGTTGGAATGTGAAAAGCGTAAACAGTTTAATATATTTCAAATTCTGAATTCATAATAGCGTCTTTGTACAATTGCTGCCTGAAATCATTGATAAACTTCTGTTTTCTGTGATTCATTATAATTGCTTTAATATTATCACTTTGGAAAGCAAGCGGTGAAGTTGTCCCCTCAAGCTTGTAATCAGTAATATATAAAAAATACCGGTAATAATCATCTGTTATTTCTCTGAACTTATAATTGCGCAAAAACTGTTCATGATCAGAAATATTTATGGGGAAGTCTCTGAGAATATCATCGAAAATAAACCATGTGTCCTGATGCAAAAAATAAGTTGCTGCATGATTGACTGCATACTCCTCCAAAGTGGCAATATCTTCGGCCTCTTCTGATCTGATAAGTCTTCGCACTTTTGCAATGTCTGGTGCATCAAGCGGTAATTTCAGGAAATTTACCTTTACGATATTATTGCGAAGCTGAAACTCATTTTTATGTTCTTCATAATATTCATTCAATACATCATCGTTTATAATCGTATCTAATTGATTTTGCACAAGGTAATTTTCATATGCAAAAATGACCAACGAATTGCGATAATCCTCCACTTTTCTGGAAAAATCCTTCTGTTCTTCCGTTAGACTATTGAGCGCTTCCTGTACAAATATTTGTTGTCTTATCCATTTTTCGATATACCTTTTTACGATAACGGCGCTGTCTGCAGGCAATGTACCAGGTGAAACAATGTCTTTTAAATCTGACTGATACAGGTATTTGTCCCCTACCCGTGCCACTTCTTCTCCTCGTTTTGGGTTCAGGATCAGATCACAAGACATCATTGCTACAGATAGAATCAAAAGCAAAGAAAAGACGAGTATACGATGCCCTATCTGTTGAGAATAAAAAAATCGGACAAACTGTTTTGTTTTACTCATTGAAATCGAGTTGATTTAATACCTCTCTATGAACAACAAAATCATATTTAGAACGAAGTTCTTCTATCCAGTTTTTCTCCAGATGGTTTTGATAATCGGCAATTACCAACCCGCGAACTTCATCTATTTTTTTGGGTTGGGAGGGTAAAAATTCATGAACCTGCACCACTTTTGCTTCTTCACCATCCATGATCACTTTACTTACTCCGGGTTTTTCGGAAATATTTTCCCAAAAATCAGCATCTGATATTTCAAATAATGCGGTTTCTTTCGAAACATGGGTTTGAGATTCCTGATTAAACTCATTCATTAGCTCTTCTTCTGAAACCCCTTTTTTAAAGGCTTTTCTGATTTTCTTTCTGCCTTTTTTAGCATCATCAGCAGAATTGAATGTGAAAACAGTGGCATTGAACCTGTCATCCCAGTAATAATCCTGAATATTTTTTCTGAAAAATTCTTTTAATCCCGCAGTATCCTCCATTGCTTTAGACCAAACTTTTTGGTCGGTAAGTTCAAATAAAAGAATTCCATCATGATACTCCTGAAGAATTTGTTTGAATTCCGGATATTTTTCAGGAAGTCTTTCTTTTTCGTAATCAAAGAGTTGCTGCTTTACAAAGTTTTCGTACATGCTATTTATATAATTCCGAATACTTTCTGGTGACCTTACTGCTTGCGTTGCGTGAATATTTTCGGCAAAATCTGATTGTGTAAATTCATATTCTGCAAAAGCAAACAAGGGTTTTTGGGCATCGTTCATCAACGAATCATGATTCCATTTGGCATTAAAAACAGATTCATCAACCAGCTGATAAAAAATCTCAAGATTTTCAGGATACTCAGCAAAATCATATTCGTTTTTGAGTTTTTGTAACACAACCTGCTCACTGATTCTCGCTCTTTGGTCTCGTTTGATCTTGTTTTTAATCTCTTCAACCGACTCTTGTTGGTCAGGGTCAGGAGGTGTTTTTTCAATTAGTTTTATGATGTGCCACCCGTAGGGTGTAAGAATGGGTTCTGATATTTCACCGGGATTATTGATCCCGGCAATGGCTTTAATAAATTCAGGAACCATTCTGTTGGAGGTAAAAGCAGGCAGTTCACCACCTCTTCTGCCAGAAGATTTATCATCAGAGAATCTTTGGGCGAGAGATTCAAAATCTTCACCCTCTTGTATTTTCTGATAGATTTCATTTATTTTTTCTTTGGATTGTTCCTGCTGCCCGGAAGAAGCATCGGGTGGTGTTGCCACCATAATATGGGCAACCTTTGCCTCACCCAAAGCAGGCAGTTTATCTGTAACTTTGATCAGGTGATATCCAAATTGTGATCTGACAGGTTGCGAAATCTCATTCACAGGTGTATTGTATGCAGCTGATTCAAAAGGATACACCATATTGAAAACTGTAAAATAACCCAAGTCACCATTATTTCCTCTCATAGCAGGTCTGTTGGCAGTAGCATCCATCCCTTTTGCTGAGGGATCATCGGAAAACTCGAATGCCATCTTTTCAAAACTTTCCCCTTCAAGTATTTTTTCTCTGATTTCCATAATCCTGTTCCATGCTTTCAGGGTATCTTCTGGTGCAGCATGTTCTTCAAGATTAATAAGAATGTGCGAAGCCCTCACATCATACTTTAGACGCTCCAAAGCTTCTTCAACAAGATGATTGGTAACCTCCTGATCTGTAAGGTAAGGTTGAGCAAGTTGCTCTCTGTAACCTCCCAGCTCTTCAATAAATGCTGTATTGGTATCCATCCCGAGTTGAAGTGCCTCATATACCTTCAAATTGAAATTAACAAACAACTCGAGATACTCCTCTATGGATTTTGCATCCATAACCTGTGGATTGAGGTTGTTTTTTGTGTAAACATATTCAAATTCAGAAAGTGTAACTTTCCTTTCATTGATTTCAAGTAATACGGGATCGTTTGGATTTGAATAGCTTTTGAATTGCAAAGCAACAAAAACAAGGATGAATCCAATCAAAATCTTTCTCATTTGGTTATAAATTTGAAATTTGGATAATCTGATAAATACTTTCTACCATTATGGCATAGAGAATATGATAAATAAAGAATCTACTAAACGATACTATGTTTACTTCCACCCTACATTGCAGGTTTGAAAAACAAACCCGGAAGCGGGGTGACTAAGATAAACAAACGCACACATTCTTAAAATATTACATACTAAAAAGGTTACCTTGAATAATTGGGTGACTCTCTGGTTATGGTTACATCATGTACATGACTTTCATTGATTCCTGAGTTGGTAATTCTGATAAACTTAGACTTCATGAGAGCATCAATATCTTTTGCACCACAGTATCCCATGCCAGCTCGCAAGCCCCCTACCATCTGATGGATAACTTCAGAAAGGGTTCCTTTATAGGGAACACGGCCGACAATCCCTTCGGGTACAAGTTTTTTCACATCATCTTCCACATCCTGAAAATATCGATCTTTAGAACCTTTTTGCATCGCTTCTACCGACCCCATACCTCTGTAGGTTTTGTATTTTCTTCCATCAAAAATGATTGTTTCTCCGGGTGCTTCTTCTACCCCGGCAAATTGCGAACCTGCCATGATACAAGAAGCACCTGCAGCAATGGCTTTCACAATGTCTCCGGTATATCTGATTCCACCATCTGCTGTTATAGGAATGCCCGAGCCGCGAATGGCTTTGGCAACATCGTAAACAGCAGTAAGCTGAGGCACTCCAACACCCGCAACAATTCTTGTTGTGCAAATAGATCCGGGACCAATACCAACCTTGATCCCGTCGGCACCATGTCTGATAAGATCCTTGGCCGCTTCAGCTGTGCCTACGTTGCCAACAACAGCATCCAGTTCAGGATATTTTGTCTTGATTTTTTTGGTCATTTCCAATACACCTCTCGAATGACCATGAGCAGTGTCTATGACCACACAATCCACATCTGCTTTTACCAATGCATCAACACGGTCTATGGTATCCCAGGTAACACCTACAGCAGCTGCTATTCTCAAACGACCTCTCTGATCTTTACATGCATTTGGACGTTCCTTGATTTTTAAAATGTCGCGGTAGGTGATCAATCCAATTAAATGATAATTTTTGTCTACAACTGGTAATTTTTCAATTTTATGCTCCTGCAGTATCTTTTCGGCCACAGAAAAATCAACAAATTCGGAAGTGGTAATGATGTTTTCATGGGTCATCACCTCCCTCACTGGTTTTGCGGCGTTTTTTTCGAAACGTAAATCGCGGTTGGTAACAATTCCGACCAGTTTATTGGATTGATCAATAACGGGTATACCCCCAATTTTGTACTCTTTCATGATGGCCAATGCATCTCCTACCAAAGCATTATCGTCAAGGGTAACAGGATCGATGATCATACCATTTTCTGAACGTTTTACTTTTCTCACTTTGTTTGCCTGTTCTTCAATGGTCATGTTTTTATGCAATACACCAATGCCTCCTTCCTGAGCCATAGCAATAGCCATTCTTGATTCGGTTACCGTATCCATAGCAGCTGAAACAACAGGAATTTTTAATGATATATTCCGGGAAAACCGGGTATGGAGGCTAACCTCACGGGGAAGGATTTCAGAATACGCCGGGACGAGAAGAACATCGTCGTATGTTAAACCTTCTTTAAGGAATTTACTATCTTGATTTTCCATGGATTTATCTTGGTTTTTTAAAGTGCAAAAGTATGAAAATTTGTAAGAACCACTAAAAAATATTCAATGCAAGCAGGAAGTAAAATATGTAATACCAGATGCAAAAAGCAACTGTTTACCAAATCATCAAAACCTCTCCACGCCTGGTATGTTTTTGCCCTCTGGAGTCGACATATTGAATAACATAATAATACAATCCGGCGGGTAAAGACCGACCCTGATCCTGCCCATCCCAATGCTGATTCTCATCCTGGGTAGTAAATATACTTTCACCCCATCTGTTGTATATATTCATAGAATAATCCGATGGCGAAAAATTAGAAAAAACGGGTTTAAAGACCCTGTTCTGCTCTATATTGCTTTTGGGATGAAAAGCATTGGGAATAAATACCTGAGGAGAATTTTCCATGATGGCAATATTTGAATTCACCTCAACTACTAAACCTGTCTCGGTGGACAAATTACTTACCGCAATAATTCTGTAAAAAATATCCTGATCGGCAACAGTTCCATTTTGATCTTGAAATGCTAACACATCAGGTTCCACCATAGAAATGACCTCAAAATCTGAATCTATTCCTGTTTTTCTAAGCACAGCATAATGATCTGTGAAGAGATCGGAATTTTCCCAACCGTTGTAATGATTCCATTCCAGGGTATTGATGTTGGATGTGGTTCTTGATACCGATAAAAAAATGGTTGCAACAGAATCAGTCGTTTGAGCAATGTGCAGGCAGCTATCCAATACAATGGCACGATAAGATTCGGAAAAGAGATTTGCCTGCGACTCCCGATCAATAAAGCTGATTAAAGATAATGGATCATTTGGATTTACAACAGTGTCAAATGACACAAAACCATTCGTATCATGATTAAATTTTTCAAGAACAAAGGTGAGATTATCTGCAGGATCATCTATCAGGAGATCAATTTCAACACCTTCGGAGTCTTCAGTTAAAGAGACCCGTTGGGTATTTACATTGCCGGGTAAATCTACATAGTTAGCCTCAATACACGAAGTATTGGAAGTGGAAGACATATTTCTCTCCACATCAAACGATCTTACTCTGAAACAATATGTTGCATTTGTTTGATGAGGGATCGCGAGATGGGTTGAATCGGCAGGTACTACCTTATGTTGAATAAATTCACTTCCGTTTACCGACACGAAAATAGCTGTGCTGTCGAAAGGAAAATCAACGGGTTCAGGAAACTGAACAAAGTCACTAACCCTGTAATTCTCCCACTGAAGCAATATTTCTCTTTCACAAACATTGAAAACAGGTTGATGCAGAAAAATGGTACTGTGAATTTTTTCAGCCGGGATGATCTGATCATCGGATTCGTCATAAGGCACAACGTAATAAGAATACGAGCGGTTTTGGGCATTAATACTGTTATCTGTAAAAATACTGGTGGTGAGCGGCAACCTTATTACCGTGTTGAAAGTACCATCATCCAGGTTTCTTTCGATTTTCACATATCCGTTTTCAACTTCTGTTTCCAAATCCCACGAAATAACTACCTGGTTGTTTGGATTTACGCTCACCGAATCGAGAACAAGGCTTGTATTTTGTGCCATAGACATAGAAAGCACACCAAAGAAAAAGCATAAGAACAAACTTGTATAATTCGTGAGGTTCATACGAAAGGTAGTTTTGATAAATAATCCTTCCCGGATGCCATAAATGTAGTTTTTTTTGCTTTCTTATTTTAATAAATTCTTTGATCTCATAATTGGCAATGGCTATATTTAAGGTTTTTACTTATCGCACGGGAAGAAAAACCCGGGTTCAAGGGTTTTCTTCTGCATATTATATAAAGAACAATACTTTATATAAAATCTATTTCCTTTTGCAGAAAATAACGTCAACACCAGATGAAAAGTGCCTGATAAGTTTTAAAAATATCGTTTTTATCCTACCACAAGTTCTGTCATTTGTTCTTCGTGAAGATGCTTTTCTGCTATTTCGCGGAAGTCATCACTTTTAATGTTTTTAAGTGTTTTCAGGAAATCGGTATAATAAGAAGGTTTTTGATCGAACATTATGATCTCTTTCCAGCGTTGAATTTGCGCAAAAGGTCCGTCAAACATTCTGAGGAAATTACCTGCCAGGTAATTTTTCAGCATCAATATTTCTCCCTCAGACACGGGTTGCGTTCTGAGTTTTTTCAATTCTTCATATATTTCCGGTATAGCCTGGTCTACAACCTGTTTTCCAATCTGAGAGGTAATAAAGAAATAAGATGAGTGAATCAACGTAACCAAACCAGAGTGTATGCCATAGGTAAATCCCTTGTTTTGTCGGATGTTTTGCATTAACCGCGAACCAAAATACCCACCCAGAAGGGTATTGGTTAAAGATAGTTTATGAAAATCGGGATGAGTGCGGTTGATGGCAATTTTTCCGATCCGAACCGAAGACTGGGAGGCATTGCTTTTGGAAATTGAATGTTTACCATGTATTGGTTGTATCACAGGAATATCGATTCCGTTGGCACTTGCACTGGTGTGAAGAGAAAATGGTTTCATCTTATTCTCCAGCAGTTCTTCTGTATTATCAGGAAAATTGCCGGCTACAAACATCATACAACGATCAGCTTGTATGAAACGGTTATAATAATCCAAAATATCGTCGCGATGTATCATTTCAAAATTCTCTGACTTCAGAAATGTTCCATATGGGTGATCATAACCATAGAGCAAACCGGCAAACTGAGATCTGGCCACATAACTGACTTTCTCCAGATCAATAAGGAATTTCTGTTGGCGGTTTCTGAGAAAAAGTTCCAGTTCATCTTCAGGAAAAGAGGGTTCGGTTAGTATTTCCGTTAAGAGGTCGATCGCTTCGGGCAAATACTTTGCAAGACAAAAGAATCCCACGGATATCAGGTCTTTTTGAGCGTCTACCTGTAAAGAAGAACCCATAAAATCCCATGCTTTATTGATCTGGGAAGAGGATTTATTGATTGTTCCGTTTTTAAGCATATTGGCAGCGGCAAATGCCTGAAGAGGTTTTTTCTGGTGATAACTACCGAAAGGAAACACGACTTCTATTTTTACAATCTCCCGATCACCTCCTTTTAAAAAATACACAGGTATTTTATCATACAGGAGTTTTTTGACAGGTTTGGTCAGAAAACCGACATGATCTGCGATTGTAACATCTGGTGCTATTGCTCTGTCCTTAAAATGCATATAAAACCTGTCATTTAATGATTCGATAAATATTTAAGAATGTTTGTTCTGGAGGGTTTGAAAATTTCTTTACAAGTTTGCAAAACATCATCCTGTGAGATAGTGAAATACGTTTGATCCTGTGAGTTAATCAGATTGGCATCGCCTAACAATTCATAATAAGCAAGATTCATTGCCTTTGGTAAAACCCCGGTCTGAGAAAAAACATTGGAGGTTTCGGTCTTATTTATAACTTTTTGAAGCTCATAGGGGTCAATTAAATGATTAGAAAGATCATTAATTTCCTCCCATAACATTTCCAATGCATCCTGCACATCGTTGCCCTTATGTATTTTTCCTGTAAGAACCAGGAAACCAGTATCGATACTTCCCGATATAAATGCATTGGCTTCACTGAATATTTTCTTTTTCCTCACCAGGTTTTCCATCATACGAGAAGAACGACCACCCGCCAGTATATCAGTAATCAGATCGGTAATATAGAAAGATCTGTCAAGCCTTGTGCCTGTATGGAAAGCCAGATAAACTTCATCGAAGGGTACATCTTTTTCAACCGTTAATTCTCTTTTGGCATTTTGTGCAGGTTCAGGTGGCAGGTTTCTGACAATCGATTCCCCCGGCTCTATGTCTGCAAACCATTTTTCCACCAGTTTTCTGGTTGTCTCCATGTCAATGTTACCTGCAATGGAAACAATAGCGTTATTGGGTCGGTAAAACCGATAAAAAAAATCTTTTACCTGGGGCAAGGTTACTCTACTTATATGTTGAATATCTTTTCCGATGGTAGACCATTTGTATGGATGAACCTGATAAACCAAAGATCTGAGAAGTGCCATAACATCGCCATAGGGTTGATCAAGAAATGTTTGCCTGAACTCTTCTGTAACAATATTTTTCTGGATGTGAAGTTTTTCTTCAGAGAAGGCGAGTTCCATCATCCTGTCAGATTCGAGCCACAGCGCTGTTTCTAAATTTTGCGCTGGAAGAGTAAGATAGTAATTGGTAATATCATTGTTGGTAAAGGCATTGTTTTCTCCACCGGCCAATTGTAATTCATGATCATAATCAGGAATATGTTTTGATCCTTCAAACATAAGATGTTCAAAAAGATGGGCAAATCCTGTATGGTCTGGGTCTTCATCACGGGCGCCAACATCATACAAAGTATTTACTGCTACCAAAGGTGTGGAAGGATCAAAATGTAAGATCACCCTCAAACCATTGTCTAATGTAAACCTCTCAAATTTTATCATAGTAAGGATTAAAACTATACACTTTTCATGCTTAAAAAAATATCAGGCAACTTCTTGTTATTGAAAAACCGGGATAATTAATGGGTAATTTTCCTCCATGAAAAAAGACATCAACATATTTGTCAACTAAAAAACAAATACGGACAAAGCAGGCAGGATTGAAAAAACTACCTATTTACCAAATGAAAATATCCTCTTTTTGTTTAGGGCGGGGATCAATAATCCAGTTAAAATTTTGCAGTTTTCTTTCTTCTGCAGAAATTTCATCGGGGGGAAACATATTGGCATCAATATCTCTTTTAAGAATGATTCTGCTAACAGTATTTTCTTCAAGGTAAATGGTAATATCTGATGATAAGGACTTGTTGATTCCAATGAGTTCTTCTGATTCATTTTTTACATAATATAATGCTTCACCATTACCAAATACTTCAATTTTTTTCATTTCCTGTCCTTCAAAATAAGCAATGATCTTCCGTCCCTTTATTTGATTGAAGGATGTAGTGTCTTCCTGACTGATGATAAATGCAGCATCAAACATATGAATTGATTCTACGGAGTTATTGTTGGATGTTTTGATCTCAATCCGTTTGGCTTTTAGTTGATGCACATCTGACCAAATGACAGGATCATGATAAAGATAAATGGTTGAGTCGGAAAAATTGTAAACAATAGAATCACTCAACCCCTGTATGTCTTTTTTGAAAAATTTGGCTTTATAATAAGCAAAAATCAATTTTCTGTCATTTTCCTCATCCTGGATAGAGCGCAGGGTATCGGCATGCAAAAATAAAGAATCTGTATCTGACACAACGGTAAGTATGGCTTGCTGTGTAACCTCAGAAAGAGATTCATTTTCAAAATGCTCAGCAAACTCACCTGTAACAAATGTGTTTTGTACCGAATCAAGAAGTAAAACGTTGCGAATTGCGTTACCATATCCTCTATCCCTGTCATAATAAAGACTATCACCGGAGAGATATTGCTCCTGATTTGAAAACCAGG
>CAZPVB010000105.1:0-13076 GCA_964589855.1 uncultured Bacteroidales bacterium | reverse complement strand
TTTTGATGGATGAACCCTTTGGCGCGCTGGATAATATTACCCGGCGTCATCTGCAAAATGAAGTGAAAGAAATGCATCAGAAAACAGGATTAACCTTCGTTTTTGTTACCCATGATATCAGAGAAGCTTTCCATTTGGGGTCAAAGGTAGTCATCATGAATCAGGGCATCATTAAACAGTTTGACACCCCTGAACAGATTAAAAGTAATCCTGCCAATTCCTGGGTTAGCGATTTTACTAAACAGATTTGATTCCTGGTGAAAAAATCCTTTTATGGGATGGGTGGCATCAATGATTTTTAGCCAAAATCATTCTGAAACCCAACCATATCAGCCGGAAGATGCCGGTTATTACATAAAAAACAACGGCTACGAGCAAAACATAATGAAATTGAGTGAAAATTTCAATGGCAGGGGTTTTGAACATCATGATCCCTACAATATTAAAGATAAATGCTGCTGCCAGGCAAATAAGAAAAACGATCAGTTCACGTTTTTTTTGTTGGGCGGTTATTACGGAGTCTTTAAACATCTTTATCTGTATTTTAAAACAAATTTTTTTATTATTATTCTGAAAAACAAGTGATATTCACCATGATCATTTCCTGTAAAGAAGCATGAAGGGAAAGAATTACATGGTTAGTCCTTTGGGCCAATATGTAATTTCATCATTCATCATGGCTTCAAAACCCATGAGGGTAGCAATGGAGGAATAGAAACCCTGCTGGGTAATGAATGGGTCTATCCTGTTGTTTCTGACATCCGAAACAAATGATTCCATTTGCATTTTTGTGCCATCGTCTTCCATCACTTCATCAATAATCCAGTTTCCTTTGCGGCTAACGGCAGAGTCCGGAACCCACGTGGCGCCTCCTACAGGCACGGCATCAAATAGTTGATGTTCCAGATGGTTGATAAGAGAAAGGATGCCGGGGGCAGGTGGTGGAAACTCTTCCCACATTTTACCACCTTCCAGTTCCATGGTTCCTTTAGGTCCTTGTACCTGTACCTCCAAACCGTAGTGCTTGTTGCTGATGAGCGAATCATAAACCAAATGCGAGCCGCCTGGATATTTATACACCAGGTTTACGTTGTCATAAACCTCTCTGCCATCTTTCCAGTAATTGATGCTACCGGTGCCCCATACCGATTCCGGATATTCATTGTATATCTGGTTGGCAACCTGTATATGGTGGCAGGCCAGTTCGGTCATCAATCCACGCGAATAGTCGTGGTACATCCTCCAGTTGATCTTTCTTTCAAACTCCGGAGAAGGCACTGGACGGCGCCAGTCGTTGTTTCTGT
Organism: uncultured Bacteroidales bacterium; assembly: GCA_964589855.1. Lineage (GTDB taxonomy): Bacteria > Bacteroidota > Bacteroidia > Bacteroidales > UBA7960 > SKVR01. The sequence goes on along the minus strand of CAZPVB010000105.1, from coordinate 11,772 downwards.
GCCAATATGCTCTGATCTGGGTTATTTTGCCCAGTTTGTCTTCTTTGATCATTTGGTAGGCCTTTTGGTATTTGATGTTGAAAAGACGCTGGTGACCAATATATAATATTTTGTCCGTTCGTTGGTGCGCTTTTACCATGTCATTGCATTCTTCGTAGTTCATACCCATGGCTTTTTCACAAAAAACATGAATACCCGCATCCAGAGCGTCCACTGTTTGCTGAGCATGAACATGCAGCGGAGTTGCGATCACTACTGCATCCAGGTCTTCTTTTTCATACATGTCACGATAATCAACATATCCGCGTGCATCAGGGCCAAGCAATTGCTGTGCCTCCTCAAAATGGGGTGGATAGTCATCGCAAAAGCAGCAAATATCGAGGTTCGGAATATCTTTCAGCAAAATGTGCAGGTATTTTCCTCTGGAGCCTACCCCCAGGATACCCAATTTCACTGTTTTGCTGGTTTCCTGTGCTCCCAGTGTTTTGATCCAGGGCATCTGGGTTAATAGCATCGATGAGCCTGCCAATAACGAAACCGTCTTAATAAACTCTCTTCTTTCAATGGATTCTTTCATTTTTATGTTTGGTATTTATATGTTATAGTTGGTTCTTCATTCTTATATTCAATGATAACGGCACGGTATCCGTCAAAATTTTGCATGATCTGGTCTCTTTTTTCCGGAGGCGCACACGCCAGGGAGGTGCTTAAAACCTCGGTAATCAAACCTTTTTCTCCGGCAACAGCGCATTGAAAATATCCGTTAATTTCTCTTCCTGTCAATGGATCTATGATGTGCGACCTGCCATATTTTTCCATGTTTTCAGGCGTCGTGCCTGATACTGAAATGCATTCATCTTTCAGATCAAATACAAACACATTTTCCGCAGGAAGAAAAAGATGGGCAATACCGGTTTTCCAGGTATCGCTGTGGGGATGTTTTCCGTGGGCAAGGATAGAACTGTTGCCAAAACTCACAAAAGCATGGTCTACCTGATAACTGTTCAGTATAGTTTTCACCTCATCCAAGGCTTTCCCTTTGCCAAATCCATCACTGTCAACAGATACATCCGATGATAAAAATTGTACAGTATTTTTTTCTTTATCAAGTTCTATTTTTTCGTTTACCTTCAGTGAATCCGTTACAGCAACTTCTGTATCTTTTACTTTGACCTCTTCCTTATTTTGGTTGTTTCGGGAATGGGTTCGCTTGCCCATGGTGAAATCAAAATAACCCAAAGTTTTATCTGACAAATCCATCAACTCCGATATCATTTCCATGATTTCTTTATCTGTCTTTTGAGGACGGTCAACGGCATGACTGTTAAGCACAGAAAGGGCGCTGTCTGATATATAATTGCTGAGTTTGTTTTCCAATCTGTTGAGTTCGGTTTTGATGCCGGTAAAAACAATGTCTGCACTTTCTTGTGTAGATCCGGGCAATACCAAATCAAACCGGGTACCCATCGATAAAAAATTTCTGAAAGGAATAGTGCTGTGCATACGTTTGCGAATTTAATAAAAAATTGCCTTTTACAGATCAATAAACGTCCCTTAAAGTTGTTAAAAAAATAACATTGATTTTTTTTCCCTGAAATATTATGCAAAACATGTAAAAGGGATTCAATGAGTTCTTACAGAAAATATGCCGTTATCCATCAAAAATAAATTTATCTTCTCCAACTATCCATATATTTGCAGTCGGAAAGATATTGAATCAAAATAACAAAAATAATATAAATCCGAAATTATGAACAAGATCAAAACAGCCATTTCATCATTTGGTATGTCAGGAAAAGTTTTTCATGCTCCCCTCATTCATACCCATCCATCTTTTGAACTTTCTGGTATATTGGAAAGAACTAAAAATGAATCCCGTAAATTATATCCTCAGGCGAAAATTTACCGTAAGTATGATGATATCTGCCGCGACGATGAAATTGAACTGGTAGTGGTAAATACACCTGACCATCTGCATTTCGAGATGTGTAAAACAGCACTTGAGCACCGAAAGCATGTCGTTTGTGAAAAACCTTTCACGCTTCATTATAAAGAAGCCATGCAGCTGATTGAACTGGCTGAAAAGCAAAACCTGAATCTCAGCGTTTTCCAGAATCGCCGGTGGGATGGTGATTTTCTTACCATTCAAAAGATACTCCGGGAAGGTTTACTCGGGAGACTGGTTTTTTACGAAGCGCATTTCGACCGGTTCAGGAATTTTATTCAGCAGGGAACATGGAAGGAAGACGCCGGGCTGGGTACCGGAACACTTTATAATCTTGGTTCTCATCTCATCGATCAGGCATTGGTTCTGTTTGGAAAACCGGTTTCGGTTACTGCTGATATTCGGGCCTTGAGAGAGGGAAGTGATATTGATGACATGTTTGAGATCTGGATGAACTACCCGGATGTAAAAGTGACCGTAACAGCTTCTTATCTTGTGCGCGAGCCGGGTCCGCGCTATCTTTTGCACGGCACGCAGGGAAGTTATCTGATGGGATCCATTGATCCTCAGGAAGAAGCACTTAAAAAGGGCGAAATGCCAGGTGGAACTGACTGGGGGAAATATGATCCTGATGATGATGGATGGATCAACACACAGGTGAATGGCAAAGACCGTGCGGAGAAAATACCCACTCTTCAGGGAAATTACCTGGCATATTATGACGGAATTTATGAGACGCTTTGCCTGGAAAAACCTTTGGTCGTAAAACCTGAAGATGCTGCCATGGTCATCAGAATCATTGAAACAGCCAAAAGGAGCGCTGCCGAGCAAACTACCATCACAATTTAGATTTCCCACCTCGTCAGACGACTCCCAGTCGTCCGACGAGTTGAAGCATCCCACCTCGTCACACAACTCCCAGTCATCCGACGAGTTGAAGCATCCCACCTCCTCACACAACTCCCAGTCGTCAGACGAGTAAAAAAATCCCACCTCGTCAGACAACTCCCAGTCGTCAGACGAGTAAAAGCATCCCGCTCCGGCAAAAAAAAAACGGAAACTTTTTCCGCTTTCGCATGGTGTTTTCATTTTCTTTACTAATTTTGCACCACCAAAAAATAAAGCAAGTTCTTTGATTCTGCAAGACCTTTATGATGAATTTTTACATGGCGGGATAGCTCAGTTGGTTAGAGCGTCGGATTCATAACCCGGAGGTCACGGGTTCAACTCCCGTTCCCGCTACCAGAAACCCCTTTTAAGTGCAAAAACTTGAGGGGTTTTTTTGCTTTACCCCTCAGAAACAATTTATCCTCAAAGATTGGCAGATAAAAGGTATTTCTTATTTCTTTTGCAGATTATGCTTTACCTTTGTCAGGTTGTCAATGCATGGTACTTTTGATTAAAACATGATATATCCGGAAAATTTTGAAAACAAAATAGGTTTTGAACCTATCAGGAAAATGATTGCCGAAGGTTGCATCAGCAATATGGGGCGAAAAAAAACGCATGCGCTCAGATTTAGTACCCGTGCCGATACCATCAACCGGCTTTTATCCCAAACGGATGAATTCAGACAGATCATTTTAATGGAACCCAATTTTCCTGCACTTTATGGGTTTGATCCCTTTCCGGTTTTTGACAGGATAAAACCTGAGGGCACTTTCATTGAGGCAGATGAAATGGGAGAATTGCGGTATGCTTTGAAAGTCATCAAAAGCATTGCCCGGTTTCTGGAAAAACGATCTCCCAATGAAGAAATCAAATACCCCGAATTATTTGCCCTGTCAGAACGTGTTGATATCGATGATTCTGTTACCCTGGAAATGGATCAGATAATAGATGAGCAGAATATTGTTCGCAATCAGGCATCTGCACTGTTGGGGGAGATCAGGGGCAAAATAGCCAAATACAAAATACAGGCATCAAACCGAATTTCACAGATATTTAACGAAGCACGAAAACAGTCATGGGTGAGCGATGATACCGAACTGGCCTTTCGCAATGGAAGATTGGTAATACCCGTAGCATCTGCATACAAAAGAAGAATGAAAGGGTTTGTCCATGATCAGTCATCCACCGGACAAACGGTTTTCATTGAACCCGAAGAGGTTTTTGAAATGAACAACGAAATTCTTCAGTTGCAGACAGATGAAAGATCTGAAATTATACGCATTCTGAAATCCTTTACCGATTTCCTGCGTCCGATGTTGCCCGAACTCAAAACAGCATTTCATTTTTTAGGCATCATAGATTTTATTCGCTCAAAAGCCAAACTTGCCCTTGAAATGAAGGCGATGAAACCCCGCCTGGAGGATAAACCTCACCTGAACTGGATCAATGCCAGGCATCCTCTTTTGTATCTTTCTTTTAAGGAGCAAAACAAAAAAGTTGTGCCCCTCACCTTGCAATTAAATGAAAAGCAACGAATTGTATTGATATCAGGACCCAATGCAGGCGGAAAGTCGGTTTGTATGAAAACAGTGGGATTGCTGCAATATATGATTCAGTGTGGTTTGCTTGTCTCCATGGAAGATTATTCAGAAGCCGGTATATTCAAAAAATTATTTATTGATATCGGCGATGAGCAATCCATTGAAAATGACCTGAGCACCTATAGTTCGCACCTCACCAACATGCGTAGTTTGCTTCAGCATGCCGGCAAGGATACCCTTTTTATGATTGATGAATTTGGTTCTGGCACTGAACCGGGAATAGGAGGGGCTATTGCAGAATCTATTCTTGAAGAGTTGGTGGCAAAAAATTCTTTTGGGGTGGTTACCACCCACTATGCAAACCTGAAGATCATGGCAGGAAAAACGGAGGGCATTTTAAACGGATCAATGCTGTTCGATACCCAAAAAATGAAACCATTGTATCAACTCAAAACAGGTACACCAGGTAGCAGTTTTGCTTTTGAAATTGCTAAAATGATGGGGTTGCCAGGCAATATCCTCAGCAGGGCTTCCGAAATTGCCGGTACCGAACAGATTGACTTCGACCGCCAATTGCAAACACTGGAACTAAAAAAAATAGAAATAGAGGAAAAAGAAAAGCAGATGCGTGCCGGTGATGCTTTTTTGTCGGAAATGATTGAGAAGTATCAAAAACTGACTGAAGAGATCGGGAATAATAAAAAACGTATGATGCTCGAAGCAAAAGCGGAAGCCCAAAAAGTACTCCAAGATGCAAATCGCCTGATCGAAAAAACCATCAGAGAGATCAGGGAAACCGGGGCAGAAAAAATGAAGACCCGGCAATTGCGAAAGGATGTTGCTGCGGGCATAGAAAACCTGGATGTGGATGAAAAAGACCTTGAAAAACTCCAAAACAAGGACAAGAAAAAAAAGAAAAAGACCGGATCCACATCCCCTGCAAAACTTCAGATAGACCCATCACCCATCGGAAAAGGCGATCTGGTGAGGGTTGTGGGACAACAGCTTACCGGTGAGGTCGTTGAAATGGGCGAAAAGGATGCCACTGTGGCTTTTGGAAGTGTTTTGATGAAAACACCCCTGAAAAAACTTGAAAAGATCAGAAAAGATTCAGTGAAAAAACAATCTGCCAAAGTGAAGGTGAAATATGATTTTGACATTAATACCAAAGCGGCAGAGTTCAATCCTCATCTCGATCTAAGAGGTGAAAAGCTTCATGAAGCCATGACCAAAGCCCGTCATTTTCTCGATGATGCGATACTGCTTGGTTTGAAAAATCTCAAAATTGTGCACGGAACCGGAGAAGGGGTGCTGAGAGAAGCCATCAGAGATTACCTCAGAAACTTGTCTGAAGTGAAGCGCTTCAGAGATGAACATCCCGACCGGGGTGGATCGGGATGCACACTGATAGAATTATCTTAATAATGTATGAGTCGGGTGTAAAAGCCCTTTGAGCGGTCGAAAACCCTCGAAGTGGTTTCTGAATATCAATCTTGTCATTTTACCGGACAACCATGGTGAAAAATTACACTGGATCAGATCTTTTACTTTATACTTCCGGAAAAATCATTGATATACTCATCCAGATTGGGTTGGGTTAAGAACACATCTTCACTGAAAAAAACAAGGATGGGTTCAAAATCTTTGGGTTCTCTGTAACCCGGTATAGCGGTGATGAGATTCAGTTCTTCATCAAAAAATGCCACTGAGGGATAACTCATGCGACCTTGCAGCAGCGCAACAGCAAAATTGTGCGAAGACCTTTTTTCTCCCGGATTTTCGTTAACATATTCAGTGCCTCTGAATACAATGGGTTCGCTTTGCTCAGCATTCAGTTTTACTGCATAAAAGTTTTCATTGATATAACTGGCAATGTCCGGATGAGAAAAAGTATTGGCGTCCATTCTTTTGCACCATCCACACCAATCGGTGTAAATGTCTACAAATATTTTTTTCGGGTTTTCTTCCGCCAGGGCAACTGCCTCTTCCATGCTTACCCAATTAACTTTTGCATCATCACCGGAAGCATCGGTTGAATTCGAAAGTAAAAATAAGAATGTGAAAATTGAAATTGCTATGCGTAATGTGTTCATAAGATGTGTTGTTTTATGATTGAATGAAACTTTATTGATTCGTATTAATATTTGACAAAAACTGACAGATATAATCTTTTTAATTTGCTTGTTCATTATTTGGGTGCAGTTCGCATGTCAGTTAAAATAAAAATACATCAGGTTGTAACGTATTTTTTTGACATCTTAGTGCACGTTTATCCGTAAATTATGTTCAGCACAAGGGACATTTGCTTTTTCTGTCTTTCCAGATGGGATTAATTTCGCAAATGCCCTGACATGAGTTTATTGGAACAACTGTTTTGATGGCAAGTTCAACTGAATCGTTGGTGTTTTCCTGCGTACATCGCAAAATTTACTAAATCCTGTATTTCTCTCAATGAACGTTGTTTTTTGGTGTAAAATTAAAGAATCCAACACAATCATTAAAGCTTTTGTTTGATTTTTATTTTCAGTATTGTCTTGTAAGTATCAAAAATTTTAAAAGTTTAGATGGGTAATGAGTGATAAGTGGTAGGTGGCGAGAGATAAGTGGGGAGTTTATTTCCTGTAAACCCATTGACAGGTTGAATACGCTCCGGGAGGTTGAAAGAGAGCGTTTATAACCAAATTATTTTCAAAAAAGCCTTTGATCTCAAAAAAATGTAGTAGATTTAACCCCCATGCAACAAGCTTTCAATTTCAATATGCACTTGCAGTTTTAAATATGATCTGATGTTTTTTCGCAAAACCAAAACCAACACAGGACGATCGCCAGGAAAAATTGCCTGGAGAAAGTTCCGAAAAAATTACAGCGCCTTTTTTGCCTTGCTATGGATTTTGCTTTTTGTGGTGATCGCTTTTTTGGGTTACATCGTAGCACCCGATCCTACTCCCATGTCCAACCGGCAGAATTTGTCCATTGCCACCATGAATCCCGGCTTTTCCACTACCTTTCTTAAAAAAAGGATGGATATACAACAACCTGAGAAGCAATCATGGTTTTCTGTGATGCTGTTCGGAAAGACCAGTCTCCATGAATGGTTAGCCATATCAGCCCACAGTTTTTCTGCCGATAGCATTGTGGTAGAGTATTACAAAGAGGATCCGCAGACTCCGGGCGTGATTGCTTCCTTTGCCTTAGCAGATGTATTATTTCCTTCGGATTCAGCAAGGGTAACACAGGATGTTATTGTCAACTATTTTGAGGGTCTTGCTACCGATACGCTCACGCTTGCTCACGCCCGTTCAAAGATTGAACAGCAATATCTTGTGGAAAAAACCTTTTGGTTGGGTACCGACAGGTTTGGCAGAGATATGTTGAGCCAATTAATCATTGGTGCCCGCATATCGCTTTCTGTTGGGTTCATTGCCATTACCATTGCCTTGTTGGTAGGAATGGTGCTGGGGAGCCTGGCGGGTTTTTACAGGGGTAAAACTGATGCTTTTATTGTTTGGCTGATCAATGTGGTTTGGTCTATTCCCACCTTATTACTTGTTATTGCCATCACGTTTGCTTTGGGAAAAGGATTCTGGCAAATATTTATTGCCGTGGGGCTTACCATGTGGGTAGATGTGGCACGTATCGTAAGGGGGCAGATCATCAGTGTGCGCGAAAATGAATTTGTTGAAGCGGGAAAAGCACTGGGATTAACTTCTTCCAGAATTATTTTAAAGCATATAATTCCTAATATTATGGGGCCGGTGATCGTTATATCGGCGGCTAATTTCGCATCCGCTATTTTAATTGAGGCAGGTTTAAGCTTTCTGGGGGTGGGTGTACAACCTCCCATGCCTTCATGGGGCAGTATGATACGGGAAAATTACGGGTATATTATTTTAGATAAAGCTTTTCTTGCTATTATTCCAGGATTGGCAATCATGCTGCTGGTAATGTCGTTTATGCTGGTAGGAAATGGTTTACGGGATGCGATGGAAAAACGCTATTAGCAGAAGTGTTGGTTTAAACAACAGACTGATGATTATTTATCGGTAGATTTTATGTAAAACATAAGTATCGTATTTAGTTCTCTTACGTTTTTTTCTGATTCGGTTAGCTTATCATTGAGTTTTTCAATTTTTTCTTTTGCTCTCAATAACTTATTCTGGGTTACATCGCTAATATGGGTAAGTTTTACTGCATCTCTGAGCAGCAATTCGTATTCGTAGATCAGTTCTTTGTAATTTTTTTTTATTTCTTCCAATGGCATATCCTCATTACCCGAGAAACCTTTATGGTTTTCGATATTCTGATATTCTTTCTCGAATATCTCGCGGATACTTTCCATTTTTTTGTTCCCGTCCATCTTTTTTTCCAAACAGATTAATTATATTAAATTTTTTTTACAGGAATCAACTCATAATCGATCGACATCTCCATGAAGAGTTTTTCGCCATTGTCAAGGCTATCGTCGTCATCTTCACTGTAGTGCCAGTTCACTTTTATATTACGTCCTTTTTTTGTGTAAGTTTCAATGATCTCCAATAAATTCATGAAGCATTTAGATGTACTGGTATTGAAATAATAAATATAGAAGTTTACGGTAAGATTGTCATTTCCTTCGTCAAAATAATCTCTTACCCATTGATAAATAGGTTTGTAAAATTCATTGGCATTCTCCGGATAGCTCGATCCATAAAATTTAATCTCTTTTTTCTCTGCCGCTGCTTTAACTTCAGGCGTGTATTTAGTACTTTCAATTTTTAAATTCTCCATAGCGGTACTTATTTTTCAATTAAAATTTTTGAGCTTACGTAAAAAAAAGAATGATTATCGTTTAGTTTTTCAAAGTCGTACTCAATGGGTGATCCTGCTCTTCTCACCATGTCTATCAAACCCAGTCCTGCACCAGCGCTTTCAGATTCCATGATCTTTCTCCTTTTTCTCAGGTAGAAATCCTTTAACTCATTGTCAGTTAATTTATTGATTGTACTGCATCTCTTCTCCAGAATAATTCTCTGATCGGCAGTCACCTTGTTAATGGTCACGATATGGTATGCGTTCTCAGTTACAATGATAACAACAGAACCAATACCGATAGATTTTCCATTGGTTTCAATTCTTTCGACACTATAATGCAGAATGTTTTGCGCCATCTCTACATATATGGCAAATACTTTGTTTACAACATTCAGCGGATGTGCAAAATGCAATTCACTTCTGAGGGCTTCGCCCAACCCAACTATAGAATCCTGCGAAACAACACCACTAAAAGATAGAATTGTTCTGCCTCCTATATTTTTAATGAATTCTGTTTGCAGCAATTCATCAATTGTTTTATGCATTATAGTTAATGTTTAACAGTCAAAAATGTTTATCATTCTGCACGTTTTATGCAAATTTAATGCTTTATTTTAAATATCATATCATTTGTGTACTAAATTCACCTGTTTACATAAAGTATTTATGCTTTTTTATTTAATAAGGGAACAAAACGGAAATTCCCATATTCTATTTTCTGAAAATCGTTATCATTTAGTTTGATGATTTTTGTCATTACCTGGCTATTTCCTTTTCCGAGTGGTATGATCATAAACCCCCCTTCTTTTAGTTGCTGCAGCAGTGCATTGGGTACAAAAGGTGCTCCAGCTGTAACCAGTATTTTATCAAAGGGTGCATAGGAAGGCAATCCTTCATATCCATCACCGTAAAACAATTTGGGAAAATATCCCATGGAAGATAACAATGATTTGGTTTTTAAATATAATGACCGATGCCTTTCAATACTGTATACCTTGGCTCCCATGGCCAAAAGCACACATGCCTGGTAGCCGCTGCCTGTTCCGATCTCCAGTACCTTGTCGCCCTTGTTGATTTCCATCAGTTCGCTCTGAAAGGCTACTGTATAGGGCTGACTGATGGTTTGTCCGCTACCAATAGGGAAAGGTTTGTCCTGGTAAGCAATCTCGGTAAAAGAGGAATCCAGAAAAAAATGACGGGGTATGCTCTGAATGCTCTCCAAAACATTTTCATCTTTGATGCCCTTTTCCCTGATCGAATCTACCAGTTTTTTGCGCATTCCTTTGTGGCGATAGTCATCAATCATGATGGTTACAATAATATTTGTAAATGCAGAAGGAAAACAAATGTAATGATCCAAATTCACGCAATTGATGAATCTGATTGCTTACAAATGCTTTATCTTACGATTGGGTATGGATAAAACCCATGGCATACCCTGCATTTTTTGTTTTTAGCATTGAAAATTAAAATCTTTGTTCATTGGTTTATTCGCTTATGATCTGCTGCCGGTTTTTTCCTTGAAACGAACTCCTTGCGGCATTAGCGCCCAAAAGTTAATTATATTCTGCTTTACGAAAGTAATGATAAATATTGTAATGGACGTACTTTTTGCCTGAAGATCCATTTTATCTGTTTTTCTTTTCTTTTTTATTGTTTATTTGTAGTAATTATAAGCAATTGATAAACAGAGTTAAAGGCGCTTTCAGCAAAAATATACTCAGAAAAACCCCACTAAATATAAAAATTCGAATTAAATAAATATATTAAAAATGTTTCATAAACATTGCCTTTTACATTTCAAATAAGGAAAATCTTGATGGATTTAGATTATCGTTATGAAATTTCAGGATGATAATTTAAAAGAAAGAATTATTTTTTAATAATCATAAAAACAGTATTTTAATGATATTTCAGGACAGGAGTTTTTAATAAACATTCAGGTGAGAAAGATTTATAGGAAGTTGGGCAATGATAATTCCCAATCTGCATTTGAATTAAATTTAGAATAATTATGAAATCCAATGGTATTTTTTGTTAAATAATTTTGCCGAATAAATAGTTGTTAACATAGCGTTGGTTTTTTCTTCCATCTTTTCTCATTAAATTTCTTTTCAAATGCAAAATAATACCCCAAAAGTAATATATTTGCAACGGCATTTTGTAATTGAAAAAAAAGTGAAAATATAATGAGGCGATCCGTATTATTTACAGTATTCATTGGCATTTTTATGGTTTTATCTTCCTGCTCCGAACAATCCTCTAATCAATGGGAGCTGTCTTCTCCTTCCGGGGAGCTGAAATTAAGTGTAAGACTGACCGAATCAGGCGAGATATGGTATCATTTGAAAAATGGAGAACGAAGCGTTATTGAGGAATCTCCCATGGGAATGGAATTTTATGAAGCCTCTTTTGTAAGTGATCTGTCCATGATATCCGAAACTGAATATCTCAACCGCAAAGACAATTATACCCTTTTTACAGGTAAACGTGTTGAAAATCAGATTTCATGGAATGAGAAGCAATTAAAATTCTCCAATGAGCAGCAACAGGAAATGCTTATCAGTTTCCGTTTGTTTGATGACGGATTGGCTTTTCAATATG